>CACSIN010000029.1 GCA_902705835.1 BD1-7 clade bacterium | reverse complement strand
ATACGATATACCCGATCAAGTATTACCGTTAGTCACATATCCGACACATTTTGATTCGACAGAAACAACAAAAAAACTGAACGATGCAAATATTGTTTGCCCGCCGCTAACCGACTATGCCGATGTGCTTTGGAACTATTGGCTTGAGCATTTTGATACGCCAGCAGCAACTTCAACCATCGGCGCAGTTTCTCAAGTCATGGGCCGTACGCTGGAGGATATTAGCCCGAAAAACTTGTGCCGCCGTGTTAATGGAAAAAACATATTAGTGACGGGTGCAACCTCCGGCATTGGGCACGAGGTGGCAATTAAATTGGCGAATGCGGGTGCTGAGGTGATCTTGGTGGCACGCACACCTGAGAAACTACAGTCAACAGTTGACGAGATAACGGCAGCCGGTGGCTCTGCAACCTGTTATGCCTGTGATTTGTCAGACACCGAGAGCTGCGATGCACTTATACGTGATGTGCTGGCTGATTTCGGTAAAGTTGATATTTTGGTTAACAACGCGGGTCGATCGATACGTCGGTCGGTGACGCATTCATACGATCGATTCCATGATTTTGAACGCACGATGCAATTGAATTACTTCGGCTCACTCAAACTGATTATGGGTTTTTTGCCGGGTATGGTTGAAGCCGGCGGTGGTCACGTGATTAATATTTCGTCTATCGGTGTGTTGACCAGCCCTCCGCGTTTCTCCGCTTATGTGGCTTCTAAGTCGGCGCTTGATGCCTTTTCGTGGTGTGCTGCGGCAGAATTCGCGCACAGAGGGATTCATTTTACCACCATCAATATGCCGTTAGTGGCAACACCTATGATTGCGCCAACCACGCTGTATAAGGCATTCCCAACGTTAACGCCGGATGAAGCCGCTAATTTGGTGTGTAAAGCTGTCACCGAACGCCCTAAGCGGGTTGCGACGGGGCTGGGTCTCAGCGGTGCCGTGGCGCAGGCTTTGGTGCCTAAAGCCAGCGAGCTGGTATTGAATCAGGCGTATCACTTGTTTCCGGATTCTGTGGCATCGCAAGGGGAAGGCGGGGATAGTGAGGATATTCCGAACGGCGCATTCGATATTGCCGGACGAGTATTTGCTCAGTTGCTACGTGGTAACTATTGGTAGTGTTTCTGATTACCTGTCGTCACTGAATCAGGTATTTTCCTAAAAAGCCCGAGTTGAGAATCAGACAGGCTGATTCTTAACCCGGGCCTTACACCGTCGGTGGCCCTATCGGCGTCGAATGAGCACCAGTATTCCTAGCAGCATCACCATCAATGCATGTACGCCACCGAAAAACAGCTTAGGTGCTGGTGGCGCAGGCTTCGGTGTCACCGGTGGTGTTGGTTCGCTGGTTTCTAAATCCAGCGTTAACTCAGCGGCACCTGTGCTTCGGTTCTTCACATTCTCGCCGAAGCTCACGGTATTCGCTTTGAGCTCAACCTTGATCGCCGTGTCTTGCTGCGCACGCAGGCGAATACGGAAGCGTCTGTTGTCCAGTGCTTCGATAGCGTTCACTTGTGCATTTTCCAGAATGAAATCGGCAGCGCTAGGGGGATCAAGTGGCGGCTCGTTAAACGCCAGTGTTAACACAAAGTTCGTTTGTGTAATGACCGGTTCGAATGCGTTCCAGTTGGCAATGATACCGGTGCGTACAACGTTATATTTAGGCGCCAGTGGAGCTGCATTGGTCAGGCGGTTACCCGCGGCATCATGAATATCGTGATTTGAGGCTAACGTCAGGCGCACTTCACCTTCAAAATCAGCAACCAGAGGCGCGGTCAGCAGCCATACATTCGTGTCGAATGTTTCTACCGTCAGCGGTGCTGATAACGCTGAAGCATCACTCAACTGCCAATCCGATGGTTGCGTATTGATCTGTGCTTCATTGAAATGCACTAGCCATTGAATCTGCTCGGTGTTAACCAGCCGGTTATGCAGATTGTATCGTTCAAACTGCGAAATAGTCGGGTTTTGAGCATCAACATTCAACACCAGTGCAGCGACGGCCAACGAATCCAAACTGTTGTCGCTAGATTGTGCGGCACCAGCGGCAATCGTTAGCGTGGCCTGTGCGGTGTCGGCGGAGGCCTGTACGGTGATATCGAACTCTGTGTTGTTGATGGCGTTAAAGTCGGTGATGGAGCCTCCTTGAATGCCAATGTCATTCGACGTCAAACCTGTGATAGACGTATTACTTTGCAGGCGGAGTACCTTGGGGGCGATGCCGATGACTTCAGGCGCATTCACCCAGCTTAATACTGGTTGTGGCAGGTTCGCATCAATACTGGTAAACAGTTGTGCGAGGTTTGGGTTACCTGCTTGGTCGGTGATAAAGCCCTCCATCACTCTGACATGAATATTGCCCAAGCCTGTCGCCCGCAAGCGGATGTCGCAACGGCTACCTGAACACATCACATCAATGCGCTGTGCATTGTCGATAGAAAGGGCATCGGCATCGACGTTGCCGATGGTTTCACTCGCATTCACAATGACACTGAATATTTGATTGTCAGTGATTTCATCAGGCAGTGCGCTGAACGATAGCGTTGGCGTCACGATATCCTGGTGGATGCGTGTATTCAGGCTGCCTGCGCTGGGGTTACCAGCCAAATCTTCAAAGCCGCCGTTGATGGTGAGTCTCAGGCTTTCTTGTGTGGGCGCGTAAAAGTTAACGATTAATCGTTCTATTGGTTCATCGCTGCCGTCATAAGCCCCTGAGCTGATAACGGGTGCCGGATCGCCTATATTCAGCGCTTCAATCGAGAAAATATTACCTGTGCGGCGCACGGGTTCAGAGAACTCAAGCACCAAGGTGCCACCTTCGAGATTACCTGAAGAACTGCGTATCACAAAACTAGGTGCAACATTATCGAAGCGAGTAGTGAGTGTGATTGGTTTTAGCGCCAGCTTGTTGTCTGCAAGGGAGCGTATCTGTGCTTTTTGCACATCGAACGTGATCGTTGTGCGGCTACCATCGGGAGTGACAGTGGCATGCCATAGCGTGCTATCGGTATTTTCGAGCGCCGTGATTTGGCCGCCGCGTACCTGAATGCTATCGGTCGTTAGCGGTACGATAGCTTCGTCAAACGTTAGCGTAACCGTAAATGCACCGTTTACTACATCGGGAATGTCAGTATGTGTTAGCCGTGGCCCGAATTCTTTGGCTACCCAGCTGTGTTGAAACAGCTCATTCGCTTTATTGCCCACAACACTTTCAACGGCGCCTTGCGGCAGTTTTAATACCGCTAGAGAATCTGTCGCGATGACTTTCAGTGTGTAGTTGCTCGGCGTTGTTTGAGAAAGTTCGGTGATGGTGAGGCCCGTGGTTACAAAGTCGTCAACGGTTAAACCGGTGATGCCTACGCTGAAATCTAACATGATGTCTGATGTTTCATTCAACGCGATCAGGTTGCTGGCGTCGCTGAGTGTAACGGTCGGCACTTGGCTTGATACTGCAATCGTTGCTGACGCTGGTAGAATAGGTTGGCCGGCTACATCGGTGATTCGTTGAGGCACTAGATTGATAGTGACGGTATCCGTGGCATTGTCATCCGCCTGCAGGGTGACTTTATAGCTATCTGCATCGAGTCGGCGTAGCTGTGTGATCCGTGCGTTGGTCAGTGCGATGGCTGCCCGTTCAAAATCGGCAATGGCTTCAGAAAAATCCAAAATCACTTCCGCGATGCCACCGGGGTTAACGGCTTCCGGTGTGATGAGTGAAACGGATGGCTGTTGATTATCCAGTTCGATACTCACCTCCGCAGGCGAATTGCCAACTTGCAGCAGATTCACGGCAGCGCTGTCAGCCACTTGAATCATGATCGGGCCAGTATCGCCCGCTTCGATTTGTGCAATAAAGTGGCCAACCTGTGGCACTGCGCGTTCCAGTGAAAGTAAGGTTGCATGCGTCAGCTGAATGTCTTCTGGAGAAAAGTCGCTCACTTCATCATCAAACGATAACGTCACGGTGAAGGGCAAACCACTGGCTGCCGAAACCGGCGCATTGATGGTTAGCGCCGGTGCAGAATTATCCACGCGATAGTGTTGAATTTTCTCCGCAGCATCGGATAACAGCGGTTGGTTATTGGTATCTCGGATGGTGTTGTTGCCAGGCTCTGTGCCAGTTCCTTTAATGCCGAGGCGAATCGTACCCTCAAAATTCTCAGGGACTGCAACGGTGGCGACATGGCGACTGCCTGTCACGCTCGATGCGACAACCTCGCTCAATGTTACCGCGCCACCAGTCGAGTGCAATGCAATGTCGTCTGCTGAGAGTGTCACTGCTTTTGAAAAGGTGATGTCGAACATAAGTTCGTTGTCGTTTACAAATGCACCTCGACTATCACTTCGTTGAATGCTCTGTAGCAGCGGTGGGTTCGGGTTGGATGTGATCATAAAGGTGTCGTTATTACCGGATACATGCGCTTGAACAGACTGCTGAGAGGCATCTGCCACTCGGATGCCATGAGCTGCCGATAGTGTTAAACCGATATCGCCCGACTCACCGTCGGCGACCGACACAGAGACTCGATAGGTCGATGTATTTTGCGCGTCGACTCCCGTAACGGTTGCATTGGTGATGCCCGTTGCGCTGAAGCTCGCGGCACTGACATTGGTCACCGGCGCTGCGAACTGAACGTTGTACACTAATGATTGTTGGCTCGTTGTCGCCTCGCTCGGTTGATGGCGTTCAATTGACGACATTCCAACACCGTTAGGTAGGTATTGGATGGTGTGCGTTAGTGCAGCAGAGGTGATGGATGATAGAGAGCCAAACAGTTTAAGTGCGCCTTGCGGTGAGTGAAATACAACATCGCCAGTTCCATCAGGTTGAATGGTCACATGAAACTTATCCACTGACGAGTTAACGCCGATTTTTGCTACCTCGGTAATCGTGCCACCTTGGACTTCAAACGATGAAATCTCGGCTTTGGTTCTGCGCTGGCTATTGAGCGTGAAGGTAAACGCGGTGGTATCAGATATCCGCTGGGGAATGTTCACTAGAGAAATGGGGAAGTTGTTCTGGCTTCTTTCGTCAACAATGTAGAACTCATGTGTTAATGGCAGTGCTTGGGAGATGAGTTGGCCATCGGCATTGCTAATATCCGCGGAGGCTTTCAGTACCAAACGCTGGCGACCAGTGAACAATGTGTTGTGGTTGATCGCACTAAAACCTTCGAGTTGAGCGTCTACTGCGTAAAGATCCGAGGCGATTTGTGTTACTGCGGTTAATGATGATAGCGGTTTGTCGTTGGTCGGTTGGCCTGAACTTGTTGAGTACTGCAGGGCAAAATCAGATACGTCGACGTTTTGAACTGCAGTAGAAAACTGCACATAAAAAGTTGTTGTGCCTTCAGGAATCTTTTTTTGCAGTGGTTCGTGTCGTTGGATCGACAGCAGGTTCACTGTGTTGTTTCCATTACCCGTGTCGGTTTCGTCGGGCTCAGCCAAACAGACAACGGAAATAAAGACATCGCCGACATCGTCTGCTCGTTGATCTCCAGTGTCTGAACTTTGGTAGCTGAATCTGTCTTCGCCACAAAAACCACTATCGGGTGTGTACTCAAAAATACCCTGCGTGTTGTTGCCTATTGATCGAACGCGGCCGAATTGCGGTTGGCTGAAGTGTCGGATGCTATGGGCAGGCTTGTTTGTTATCGGGTTAATGGTTGCGACAATATCGTTGTCGAATACATGAATGTTTGTGGGCACATTCGTAGGCGTAGTAGCGTGGTCTGGAATGGCAATGGACGGGAATTCGTTGTTTAGAATCGCAATTCTAACAGTTGCTGTTGTTTCCTCCATGCCGTTGCTGACGACGTAACTGAATTCATCATCAATGCGTTCATTTTCTGCCAAATACAAATTATTTCTGTTGCCGGTAACATACTGGAATATGTCGTCTACGGTACCTGAATAGAATACGTCCGGGTGGTAAACCAGTGTGCCATCAAGTGCTATTTCAACACGCCCATGCTGTGGTTCTGAACTGATGGCAACAAGCTTGAGAGTGTCATTTAAGGCAAAGTCATTCGATAGTACATCGACTTTGACTGGATGATTTTCAAACGTGAGTTTGAAGTCATCATTGGCTAACAAGGTGTCTGCGTCAGTGGCTATTGTAATATGGATACGTTCAGATTGTACTTTGTCGTTAATCGTTACCGAATATGCCCAATCATCCATACCAAGGTAATTGGCATCCGGTTGGTAAATGATCGTGTTATCGTGTGACACCTGTGCAGTTCCGTGTTTCGGCAACGTTAGCAGCGAAATAGTTGCACGGGCTTGTGTTTCAAAACGATCATTGGCTAGTACATCTAATTCGTGCTCAGCATCGCCATTCAGTAAAAAACGATCAGCTCGTACTTGCATGTTGCCACGTGCAGGCATAATTCCCAGGATGTCATCGCTGGTGGCCAGCGACACGGTGTATGGCCCTAATGCGCCGTACTCATGGCTGCCGGTGCCTTGTTTACATTGGCTAGTCGATGTTGGACGTGATTCGCCCACTTTCCAACAACTGCCTGTCAGCGGTTCATATTTGCTGGTTTTCACTGTCAGGTAGTACTCGCCAGCCGGCAGATTTCGGCGGTATTGGCTGTCGGTGTCTCCGTGAAAATCCTGTGTTTCAATCACAGTGCCGGAGGATGCCAGCAGCGTTGTATTCAAGTTAACGCCGCTGTGAAACACCGGTTCTATCTTTAAATGGATCTGTTGTTCATAGTCCAGTGTGAAAGTGAATACATCAATGTCACTGCTGTGTTCAATAACAGCCCAGCGAATTAACAAATCTTGATCAATCGCTGGAAAAAGTGGTGCTGCATCATCAATCGTATTGGCAAAGTCATCGACCCGAGGTTGAATATTGGGCGATATAGCTTGCACTTCAAACGGTGTGCTAACTGCACGTGTGTCGTAGAACCTTGCCCCCATCATTGAGCGTGCCGAGGTATTCCCCGGTCCTTTTAAGTAGCCCCATGGGATATTTTCGATGAAATAACCGCCATCGGATGTATTGACGGGATGGTGGCCATTGCCCAGGTTGTGGCCAAATTCGTGAAAGGTGGTATTGGGGGTGGCGTAACCACCTGTTGGTGCTTGAATCGGTTTTTCTTGGCCAATGACCGACAAATCCAGGCCGTCCCAATCGTTGGTGGCATTTGGTGTGCTTTGGCTGTAACTGATTAAAACCCGAACGCCGTAGGAGTCATCATCGGCGGATGTACGTGCTAAATCTTCCGGGCTTGGTGTTTCCGTAGTAATGTCAATTTCGTAGGGTGCATAAAACGCCGATGCGGCCATAAAGAACTTTTGAATGACGGCTGATTCTTCCGCATTGAAGTGGTCAGTATCGCCATCAACATCATGTGCGCGCCAGAGAAAAGGCCTGTTGGGGTTGCTGAAATAGGCTTGACCCTCGGGGGTGGCTATCAGTGCTTTGACGAAGTCACTGGCGAGAAATTCTTCAGCTGATTGTCCCACTTTTCGAGTCGCAGTCCACCCTTTGGTTTCAACCGTTTCACGCATGCTTGCTGGCATCATGGCATAGAGGTTGGGATATTTTTCTAACAGGTGTTCTATTTCAGAGCCATGGAGTCCGACAGTAAGGCCATCCGCGGACGTTGGATTTTCGTAATTTTTAAACCACAAATACAGTTTGCGGGGTGCTTGAGGATTCGAGTGTAGCTTAAAGGTCTGTTCAATCGGGAAGATCAGTTCGGTGCGACTGTAGGTGTCGGTTAGCGGTGTAAGTGGCTCACCATTTTTTAAAAAGGTTAGGTTGTGTTTGGGGCCTTTGGGCAGTAACTCTCGGTTAACCGGAGTGACAGCTCCGGAATGAAACGGTAAGCCGACCTGTGCCTGCGTTAACTCGGATTCACCCCCACTTGCGTGAGTGAGTGCGGAGAAAGCCATAAAAAATGACAGACTGGATAGTGTGAACTTGCTCATGTTACCCCTGAATCTACAACAGTGTTCAGGGACTATGTTATCGCGGTAAGTACAGGGCACTGTTCACAATGTTCGACCAAAAATGGGCTTATTTGAATGAGTTCACAAAACGAATAAGGTCAGATTAAAAGTTATCATTTGGTGTCGACATTTGATGTTGATCACTTTTTCACTGAGCTTATCCTGCTTTTTAGACGTCAAACTCGAGTACGAAGCCTGTGGTTTATCAGCGATAGAATTACTGGCTCATCAACTTTATAGTAGTCGTTAGGTGTGTTCATTTTTGATAAAAGGCCGGCTTTACTTGATAGCTAACGAAGTAGTAAAGGCGGCCTTATAATGAGCTGATGATTGACCGCTTTATGTTCTATTCAGTTTCGCACGAATCCAATGGTCCGCAGAAAGAACGCCGCCCCCATACACTGCCAGTTGAGCCAATAGTACCCCCCAGATCACATGTAGGTAAAATGCGGCTGGAGCGATTTCTGCCAAGCTGATAACCGCAATGATGTTAACCACAGAGAGGCTTAGCGCAGAGAAGCGGGTAAATAAGCCGGCAAATAGTAATACCGGAAACACTAGCTCGCCTAAGGTGCCTAGGTAGGCCGCGAGTTCGAAGGGTATAAAGGGCACGTGATACTCTTCTTCGAAGAGAAACAGGGTGGTGTCCCAGTCACGAATTTTGGTTAGCCCAGCACTGAAAAAGATTTGGGCGATATAGAGTCGTGCAGCAACAGAGGCTACGGAATGCAATTTACCGAGGCCATCGCTGACAATGGCATAATTTTGGTAAAGACGTTGAGTGAGTTCAGTCATGGATGTCTCCTTTGCAACTTATTTGCATTTAAATCAATGATTTATAAGTTTTTTGTTGTTGTGGTAGTAGTGCATGTGGTGGTTATTAATTATTGTCGTTCGATGAGATTATTAGCTGTACAGCGCCAGGCGTAAGCCGCGTAGCCGGTGATGGCTTGAGGCCTCTGCGAGCCAGACACCCAAATCAAATTCCGGGTGGGCGTCTAGTAAGGTTCCCAGGCTCTGTTGGTTAAGGGCGTCGCGTTCCCAGGCAAAATCATCGGCGGTTAAACGTGCGATGTTAGGCACGAGATGCTGTTGATCAATACGCAGGTAGCAAGGCTGGTGGTCTGCTGCTAACGCGTCTGCCAAGCGTTGTTGGTCGAGTTTTATCTCACCGGAATCTGTCTTGTGTGCCTGCCAGATTAAATCGATAGGAAATTCACTAGCGATCACATGAAACGTGGTTGGGAATACCAGATACAGATTGTTTGGATCATGTTCACTCAGCAGTGTCAGTGATTGCGTATCAAAAGGGGCAGCATAGTGCCGGCCGGCTTCGTGGATAGCCCATTCCAAACGTGCCATATCCGCAAGAAATGGGGCATCATCTGCTAACGGTGTTTGAGTAATGAGATCAGCTAAATGCTCGCCCCAATCTGCCCAGTCGCCGCTACCGGGCGGTGTTGTTTGCAATAGCTCTCTCGCCAGTGCAATCATCGGCTGCTCACCAATCATGTGTTCCAATACCGGGTAAGTGATTGAAAGCGAGCGCGCTGCGGTCATCAGCAGGTTATTTTGATATACCTGAATGCCCTGGTTATCGGTACTTCGGCGACTAAAAATATCGGTTAGTAGGCGATTTTGCTGTTCTTGCAGGCTTGGGATATTAGATTGCATGGGTCACCTCTGAAGATTCAACCTCTTGCTGTTTTGACACCGTTGCGCTAGTGATCGGGTTGTTACCGGTGGCTTGGTGCATGATTTTGCGCGCTGTTTCTGCCTGTTCCAGCAGAGTGTGCCACTCGGGTAAATTGTTATCCCATTCGATTAAGGNCGTAACCGGGCCGGTGCGCTCCAATGCATAGTGGTACAACTCCCAGCATTGTTCAGAAACCGGTTGGCTGTGATCATCGATCACAAAATTCGGTTTGGCCTGTGGGGTATAGCCCGCGAGGTGAATCTCGCCAATCAGCGATGGTGGAATATCATCAAACCATCGTTGTGCCGCGGCCAAAGGGGCTTCGTCAGCAAAGTTGTGCGCGTTGACCAAGCAGTTATTGAGGTCAATCAGTAATCCGCACTGCGATTTTTCGGCGACGGTCGTAAGAAATTCGGTTTCCGGAATAATATCGTTCGGGTAAGCGGCATAAGCCGATAAGTTTTCTAGCAATATGCGTCGGCCTAGTGTTTGTTGCACTCGATCGATATTGGCGACTAACACATCAATGCTTCGGCGAGTAAATTCGATCGGTAGTAAATCGCCTGCATGAACCGCGTGGCCGTTAAATTCTCCCCAGGCAAAACTGGCATGATCTGAAACCAGCATGGGGTTGAGTCTGTTAACAAGGCGTTCAAGCCGAGTCAGATAATTCTGATTAACGCCAGTTGCAGAGCCAAGCCCGAGCGAGGTTGAATGCAGGCTGATCGGGTACTGCTGAGATACGTCTTCCAGTACTGCTGGAATAACGCCGCCTTCAGCAAAAAAGTTTTCTGCGTGAATTTCTACAAAATCGATGGAAGATGCCCCGCTCAAGGAGTCCCGATAGTGCGGGTGCCGAAGACCGACTCCAACAAGACCGGGTGTCTGACGACGAGACAAGCTGGCATGCTCTGAACGGGACATCTTATTCTCCTAACGTACAATGTTAATCTTTGGATCAGGAATTGTTCGCCTGATAACGTTTTTTCGCTTCGGCCTTCAACATGCCGCCGATGTTTTCGCAGGTGCCTTTGGCAACCAGCTTCCATTCGCCCGGGTCATTATCGACCGCTGATTGGCCTGCGCAGGAATGTGTGCCTGCAAGGTTGCCGCAGTCATTTTGACCAGCGGCAGAAACGCCGTAGCATTTCTCTTTGCCGCCTGCATGTGCTGCCGGGGCAACGGCCATGGTAGTTAATGTCAGTGCCAGTGCGGCAGTTGCTATACGTTGTTGCTTGGTCATGACGCTCTCCGTTGATTGGCGTTCTCATTGGCTAGATGGTGATCCAGCCATTGGCGGATATCAGTGACTGATATCAAACCGGTACGTTGATCTGCGATGCCTTTCGACCCTAACAGGGTCAGTGTGGGTACACTGCGAATGGCATATTGTTGAACTAGGTCTTGCTGTTTATCGACATCAATTTTGAATATGCGAACCCTGCCTTTGTACGCGCCAACGACGGTTTCCATCACCGGGTTAAGCTGCTTGCAGGGGCCACACCATTGGGCACTGAACCAAAGAAGTACAAGGGGTTCTTCGATATCACGCCCATTCACATTGATGCCCGAGGTAGGGGCATCCATATGCGTATCAGTCCTCAGCGTTAACTTCAGTGACTGATAAATCTTCAATACCACCCCAGATGCGGTCGGCAGATTTCACATAGCCGTTAACATCGGTGAGCCATTTTTTCTGAACAGCTTTGTTGAGGTTCAAGTACAATTTGTTATCGCTGATGTAAAATGCATCTGGATCTACATCGAGCTTTTTGTTGAGAGCAACACCCATGGCGCAGTAACCGCCAAACTGTGGGGCATACTTGTCAGTATTTGCTTTGAAAAGATCACGGTTCTTGGCGCTTGAAAACCGGTAGATCGCACCATCGTGGGTTGCGGTATATTTGGCAGAACCTTCAACGGGCTTGCTTTTGGTGAAGTAAGCAACCGGGTCGTAACCGTGAATGGCGACATCGTTTTCACCGGTGTTAACGGCAGATGCGAAAGTTAGGCTGCTGAATACAAGTGCTGCTGCGGCGCCGGCGATTTTTAATGATTTAGCAAATTTCATAATATGTCCTTGTCGGATATTGAATATGTTTACGTGTTTTAATGTTGTGGGTTCGTCGTTTTGTTTCCCCGACGTCCTTGATGTGTAGAATACGGATGGCAGCGATTGAAAAGGGCGCAGCATATCCACGAAAATATGCAGATCGTCCAAAACGGAGTATTTATGGATTCTTTAAGTGCGTTGTTGACGGATATTGATTTCAGCGCCGATGTATTTTTCAGCGGCTCAATGTGCGGGTTAAAGCCCTTTGAGGCTGAAATGGCGGGGCTTTTGCACTTTCTGAAGGCAGGCTCCATGACGCTGGTGACGGATCAAGGCCATGAAATCCACCTGAATCAGGCATCGGTTATTTTTATTCCGAGTGGTAGCCATCACAGGATTCAGGTGAAAGAGCCTGAAGACGCTGAGTTGGTGTGTGCCAACATCGCCTTTCAACCGCGACACAAAGCGGCCTTGGTTGATCACTTACCCAAATTCATTGTGGTACCTGTGGATCAAGACCCACGAGTCAGCGAAGCTGCACGCTGGATATTCGAAGAAGCATTTGATGAAGTGTTTGGCCGCAAGATTGTTATCGACCGGCTGTGCGACATTTTTATGGTGCAGATACTGCGGCATGTTATCGAGAATGGAACGGTTGAAATGGGGCTATTTGCGGCGAGCTCTCACCCGCGACTGGCACCTTTGATGAAACAGTTGCAGGAATCACCGCAAATGGAATGGACGGTCGATAGCATGGCTGAAGCAACGGCGATGTCGCGCTCCAAGTTTGCCGCGCTATTCAAAGACAGTGTTGGCCAAGCACCGATGGAATATGTCACCGATCTGCGTTTAGCCATGGCCCAGGGATTATTGGAAAAAAACCGCCCGGTAGGTTTGGTCGCTAATGAGGTGGGCTATGAAAATGCCTCTTCGTTGTCGCGAGTTTTCAAAAAGCGTTTTGGTGTTACGCCCAAGCAATGGCTGAAAAAGTACACCGATAATACCAAGCCGTAGAGATTGTCTGCGGCGTTTCCCCCATCAGGCTTTTCTCTCTTCTCTCTTCTCTCTTCTCTCTTCTCTCTTCTCTCTTCTCTCTTCTCTCTTCTCTCTTCTCTCTGACTCTACCGGTTTCTACTCCAAGTTTAGGGTTACCTTACCGTGTGGCGCTTTGCCAGCAGGTGCCAATGGTTAAGACTACGCTTAAGGGCACTGCACCCGGCTACAATGCGTTGATGTAAGTGTATTGGCGGTAGGTACTGGTGAGAAATATAAAACGGTCTCAGTTCACGGAAGGCTCGCACGTGTTAGAAAAAACGCTCGTTGATATCGCCCAACTTCATGCCCAAACAAATCCCAATGACATTGCATATACCTATTTGAACGACGGTGGAATTCCCAGCGAACAAATACGTTACAGTGAGTTGGATATGCGTGCGCGCACGCTGGCGAGCGTATTGCTGGATAAAAACGGCCTGAAGCGTGGTGATCGTGCCATTTTGTTGTTTGGCCAAGGTATTGGCTTTATAGAAGCTATTTTTGGCTGTTTTTATGCCGGTGTGACTGCGGTACCTGTTGATCTTTCCACTGCAGACGGGAGCGTTGAAACCTATCTCCGGCTTGTTAATGATGCAGATCCGGCGATCGTTCTCTGCGATACCGACAACGCTCAAAGAGTCTCGGTGTTCACCGACAGCGCCCCAGCCTTGTTGCAATGGCCGGTTATTGATATTCACGCGTGCTTGCATGAATCGGCGCCGCTCCCCTCAGTAGCCGCAGCCGATATCTGTGAGATCCGAGCTTTTCTTGTCGATGAAATATCTGTGTTATTAGAATGTACGCCTGCGCAATTACGTCCGAATCTCAGTTTGGCTTCGCAAGGAATAAGCTCGTTGATGGCCATGGCATTAATCGGACACATCGAAAGCCGTTGGCAGATTCGGCTGCGCTCCGCACTCATTTTTGATTACCCGTCGATAGAGCAAATTGCCCAATTTCTTCTAACGGAATTGTCGGCTACTCATTTATCACAGTCGAGTTATGCTTCGGGGCCTAAAGCTCACGACGATACCAGTGATTCGGTCAGCGTTTCTCCGGCATCGAGTTTAGAGAGCTGGTATTTCGGTTTGGCGGAGCATCAAATCCAGCACCGTTCGGCGACAGGGTTTTGGCTAGCAGAATCATTCAGTGAATCGATGATTGAAACTGCCGTGAATATGCTGGGCGAACGCCACGATGTGCTGGCAACGTGCTTTCGGCGAGAGAACGATGCTGTGCCGGGGCGTATACAAAGGCATGTGCAAAAAAACACCCGGCAGTCGATAACATTTGTGCGAGAGCCTCTCAGCGATGCCAGTATTTTGCACAACGCCGTAACAGCGACATCCGTCGCGTTAGATATTCATCGGCCATTGGTTCACTGGCATGTTTTTAAACGTGAAAATGGCGGCTGGGCGATCTTGATTGATGCTCTTCATCTGATTTACGACTTTCATTCGCTGATGCAATTGATTGCCGAATTGGACTATTTGGTTCATGCACTGGCTCACGGATGGAATACAGAATTACCACCGGTAAAATGCAGCTACCGTGATTATGCTCGCTGGGAAGCTGACGTGTTAATGCAAGCACCTAAGTACCGTCGTCAGTGTCGATACTGGCGTGATCGTTTTGCGCAACAGCAGATGCCGTGTTTACCGGTAAAACATGCGTTATCGTCGTCTCAAGTTGTTCAAACTCAAGCGGCTGCTGATGAGCAGTTAATCGGCGAATACCCTGCATTGATGCAGCTGAATGTGACGCGGTTTCGCCAGTTGGCCCAGGCGGCATTCGTGAAAACAATTATGCATTTGGGTGATGACGGTGATGATGTTACTTTCGCCACCGCGATTATGAACAGAGATGACAATCGTTTAGGGCGCACGGTAGGTTGTTTATCGAAATCAATATTGGTGAGCTTGCCTGTATCGTCTTCGAATGCGGTTAACACAGAGTTAGGTCGACAAGATACTAGCGATCTCGTTAGAACTGTTGAAGCTGCCTACGTTGCATCGCTGAATAATACTTCCCCGTTTATGGAAAACCTATACGCCGATCACCTGCCGGATGATGCGCCTTGTCGCCAGGCGGTTCCGTTTTACTTCAATTTACTTGATCAAACCTCCATAGCGAATGTGCTGAGATTTAATCTTGGCGGAGCAGCGGATGTGAAAAACGTAGATTTGAAACAGTACCTACGCAATAAAGACAATACGCCGGCAGTGTTTGCGTTACCGGGCTATATTGATCATTCGTATCCACTAACGTGCTTACTAATACGCAAAGACGATAGCATTAATCTGTTGTTGTCTTCCCAGAAACAATATTTAAATGAGGCTGATCTGGCGGCTGTTGGGCACTATTTTTGGAATGAATTCGGTATGTTGCTTGCGTCAAACGGTGTCAATAGCACCGATAGTTTCGTATTGAAACAAGAGTCGAATCAGGTACCGATTCAATAGCTGACTCAGGAATCTAGCCGGCAATTTACCCAGTGATTCACCCTGTAATTCACCTTTTGATGGATGTGGTATCGAGATGAAACAAGCTACCCGTTTACAAGCCCTATCTGACGATGAGACTGCGCAGGCACAGATTGTTGCCCAGTACGATTCCGTTGACGGTCATCTTTTTTATCAGAAAGTGATGGGGGCCGATGCTGACTTCAGTCACTTCGGTATTTTTCAAACACCAATAGATTCCCTCGCGACGAGTGCCAAAAACAGTGTTGCAGTGATGGCTCAAACCGCTGATCAGTATGTCTCGCTAAAAGGCGCTCGAGTTGCGGATCTCGGTAGTGGGTATGGCGGCAGCGCCCGCCATTGGGTGGCGCATTTTGGTTGTGATATGGATTGTATTAACTTGTGCCCACAACAAAACTCCAGAAACCAGCAGGCTAACGTTGAGGCCGGGCTTGATCAACAGATACGTGTTGCTGCAGGCAATTTGTTGGCGTTGCCTGACGTTTGGACAGCGACATTTGATGCGGTAAATTGCCAGGATGTGCTGTGCCATGTCTATAACAAGCGAGAGGCACTGGCGCAGGCGTTTCGTATTTTAAAACCCGGCGGTGTGTTGGTATTCAGTGACATTATGGCCGGCGTTCGTGCAACGGATGATATGCAAGCCGCATTCAGTCAGCACAATGTGGGCGATATCGTGCGTTTGAAAACCTATCAGACGCTGCTGCAAGAGTGCGGTTTTGAGTGGCTCGGTTTTGATGATTACAGTAACGACTTCGGCCAGTTTAGCCAGAAGATGGCGGATACACTCACAGAAAATCGCACTGAATTAATGGCAGCGGGTATGTCAGAAGCCTACCTCGAGAGATTTTTGCATTCGTTGTTACAGCGCCGCCAATTGGCGCAGCAACAGGTTTTTCAGTGGGGAATTTTTTGCGTGCGTAAGCCAAGCCTCGCGGCAGATTAAAGATAGGGTGGGGTAGATACGCGGCACTGTTGATCAAAGTAAATGGTGTGTCGCTTTTGTGCCGAATCGGAACGCTGAACTGTGCCGTGAGTGGACCATGAAAGTCGCCATGATCGTGGGTTAGTGTTTTCCATACGAAATGGCACTTGGCGTATTTGAGGAATCTCCCCTGCGATGTTCTCAGCGATCTTGCTTCGTATTTTTTCAGGAACAACAATCACCCCCTCATGGTTAAGAACGTGCGTTAACAGCGAAAAATCGGCGTCGATTTGTTGCGGTGTTTTTACCGAGGTTCCTAGTAGGCGAGCAAGATAGCTGACTATCGGTAGTGGGTTTTCCATAACAACCAGATTAATGTGGCGCGCCGTGGCGCTTTGTAGCAGCAACCAGTCACGCAGGCTGGCCGGTTGCCCTGAGAGCATAACGGCACCGTGGGTTGGCAAATTGTCGAAGCCATTAACGCCGAGCGATAGCGTACCTGGGTGTAAACCGGTGAGTAGCAGTCGTGCCATGCAATGGGGCATGCGATAGAGAATGTATACGGTGGCGGCGAACGCAGTGATGGCCAGCAAGTAAAATATCTCGCGGCTTGAGGCCCCCTGAAGTGACAGCGCGACAGTAATCATTAATCCAGCAATCATGGCAATGTTTTGAATCCAGTTGCTGCCCGCGATAACGGTGCCCAGCGTACTAGCGTGGGCGTGGTATTGAATCAGCGCGTTGAGGGGAACCATAAAAAAGCCGCCAGACCAGCCTAATAACAAAAAAACACCGACTAATCCCAATCGTGACTCTACCAGAGTCAGTAAACCCAACCCGATAACAATACCCAGGCCACCGACGGGAATCAGGCTCAACGCGATATGGTTGCGAGAAATAAAGCCGGCGACTAATGCGCCTATCATCACGCCAATACCGGTGGATGCCATAATGCCTTGCACCACAACGGTGTTGGTTTCATTGAGCATGGCTTCGGCGTAAGCGGGGAAAGCCGCAACCACCACTTGTGATACCGACCAAAACATACAAAGCCCAATAATCGGCAAGATGATCGCGCTTTGGCGGGCAATGAGTCGGGTGTTTTTGAGCAGGTACACGCCTTTGAAATATGGCCTCATACGCAGCTCTCGAGTGCGGTCGCCCGATTGAACCAGGGGCAGCTTGAACGACAACAAAAACTCCGCAACCGATAAACTAACGAGTAGTCCGCCCAGTGGCATCAACGTGCGAATGACAGATTCCGGTGTCGCATTGGGCGCTGCCAGTACATCCACGACCAGCATTTCAAAGAAAAAGGAGAAGACAAAGGTGCTGCAAAGTATGGATACGATAGTCAGCGACTGAAGAATACCATTTGCTTGAGCGAGTTTTTCGGCGCGTACCACTTCGCGCAAGTAGCCGTATTTTGCCGGAGAAAACACGGCTGACTGAACGGCTAACAACAATGTCATAGCAAACGCATGCCAAAACCAGCCGAGGTAGTAACACGCGCATATTAACAATGTGACGACGATGGCAAACAGCGCAGAAAAACGAATCACCTCACGCTTGGCAAATCGATCGGAGATAAAACCAGCGGGTGTAAATAGCAGAACAAACGGCAGCAGAATCAGGCTGTTGATAATCGCGGTGAGAATAACTTGAAGCTGACCTTCATAGAGTTTGAAGAGGATATTCTGGATGACTATTTTGTNGCCCAAATCGACAAAGGCATTCATAAAGGCAATGGCCATGAAAGCAATGAAGCTGGGTTTTCTCAGATCGTTCATCCGTGACAGTCTCTGATGCGAGCGGGCTATTCTGTCACTCTAGGAAGGATCTATCGCATACTCAAGTACGGAGCTGATTCCTAGTATGGATTGTTAAGCGCATAGGTTGAGGAATTCTGAATCGTTTTTTGATACGAGCTGCGTTGTGATGATAAGGATGGAGCCAGGGGCCGAAGTCTTAACTCCATTGTTCACTACTTTTAAGGTAAATCCGGCCGCCAACCTTGCCCGGATTTTTCCATCAGATTGTTATAAACCCCCTCGATATTGAGTGGCAACCATTCTTCGTAGTGTGCCAGATGTTTGTATTTGGGGAGTTTGATATGGGTTTTCATGTAGTCGAGGGATTCACCTTTCAGCATGCCTTGAATCACCGCCGCATACAGGTCTTTGAGGTAGTCTAGTGATTCCTGTACATCTTTTTTGGTGCCAACCTCGCCGTGGCCACCAACAAAAATATCGAAATCTTCTTTTAATACGCCTTCGGTGGAATTAATCATGCCCTGTATGTCGTAGCTCCAGAGCTTTTGCCAGGGCATACGGCCGAGCACTATCCAATCCACGACGTACATGACTTTGGCGGGTTTGAATAACATACTGATCGAGCCGCGTCCGTCGTTATCGCCCCAGTATTTGAGCTCCACATTGTTAGTACCGGAATACAAGTGCATGGCATCTTTAAAGGTGATATCGGGAATCACCGTATTGGCGTGAGTGATCGCCAAATCCTGACGCGCCAATTCTTGGGCAACAAACCGGGTGTCTGGCGATTTAAAGACTTCGCCCCCGTAAACGTGATCGGTGTGATTGTGGCTATACACAACAAACTTGATGGGTTTGTTAAAGCGTTTTTTCATCTCGGCCTTTAGCCACGTAGCAGCGCGGGTGTTCATTGGGTCTGTCGCGATAATGGCGTCTTCAGTCACCATGAAAACGTTACGGTGGCGGTCATCAACAAAGCGATAAACGTTGTCTTTGACCTTTTCGATCCGGTAATCATCGGCAACCGCCTGAATACTGGTAAGAGCAAGAAGTGTGCAAGCAATGGTGAGTCGGCCAAAGGCTGCGGGTACATTGACAAAATATGACATGGATGGAACCTCCCTGGAGTCATTAGTAATATTTGTCGTTTCGAGAATGATATATATCAGGCATTTGCCTGAGTAAACACCGGCATAAGGGCTGTGAAGATCACAAAAGATAACTGGTTGATTACAAGCGGCCAGAGGTGACGGATTCCTTCATAAAGCCGACAAGCAAGAAGGCACAAGTGGGGCTAATGTTCAGCGTTTTCAAGTTAACGCTTCAGGAATCGACAGAACAGAAAGCTACAAATTATCGAATTGTCGAAGGCGACACTGAGTGACATATCAATGACCTGCCGAGCGCCGACTAGATGAATGTCGTGGTTTTTGTCTTAACCAGTTTCGTGTAAAACCGTGGTAGATTCCCAGCGTTCTGTAAGTGAAATACCGATGTGTTATCTGCCCATGAGCTTGGTGATTTAGGCGGGTAAGCGTCATTACTTCATGCGTTTTTTAGGGCCATATCTTCACGTTACATACCGTTAATCTTACAAAAATAACCGTTTTATCGATCAGCGGGGATAGATCGCGACGATGCGTACTCAATGACCTGCCGCCTCCATCTGAGGTTATTTCAGCCATTACGCCATGACGTAGCTGAATAAAGGCAGCAACAATAAAAATTGAGGTGAATCGATGAAGCGTATCGTGACGTTGTTGGTAACGAGTCTGGTGTTGTCTGGTTGTTTACCCACCGCTCCGGGTACTATCGAAGGTATTCAGAGTGGGCAAACCTACGTTAAATATTTTGGTGATGATGCGCCTCCGGGGGCACAAACGCTGCCGGAATACCTGGTGGTTCGCTATTCAAAAAATACCGGTGAACGGCAGGTTTTTTTGAACGGCTCAAAAGTGGGCGACAAATTTGAATATACGTCGAATCTGATGCGCTTGCGCCTGACGGATGTAAAAGACTTCCTTAGGCAGGGCGATAACTCCATGCTCATTGAACCGTTGAATTTGGCGCGGGCCACCAACTTGAAATTTCGTTTTGATAGTCAGGGGCCTGTTGTGCAACCCAGCAGTGCTTGTGTCTTTGGCGATGCTGGCTGCTCGGCCGGTAACGGCATGGTGAGTGTCAACCTTGAGGCTTATGATGCCAGTGACATTGTCAGTATCAGCCTCAACGATACCCCGGCGACAAAAGTCGACGGGCAGTGGGCGGTTGAGACCAGTTATAACCCGCCGAACGATATCTTTACCATCGTTGCCCGTGATGAAAACGGCATGGAAGAAACCACCCGCTACCTCAAAGATGGGGCCAACATTAGTGATGTTTTTAAACTGAAACTCGGTGAATCGGCCCTCGATGGTATGAAGCCATTGATCAACGACAAAATGAAAAATATCCGGCTGGATGCAAAAGCCCTCAGTGACGTTGGCTTAGATAACGTGCTGTATGCGATGGATGCAGGGGTTGCTCATGTTTACATTCGCTTATTGGATATTCGTATTGGTCAGGGCAATTTGAACAGTTTTACCTTCGATAAGTCGGTCAGTAATCGTATTGGGTTGGACATGCATATGCAGCCGACCATTGATCATACGCCCGACAACGGCACAGTATCCGGTGATAAAGATCAGGTGGGTACTTACGCCAAAGTGCAAATTATCACCACTTGTAAACCACGTGATTGGTATGAGTCTAAAGCGCGCAATTTGGAGTTTGGATTCTGTGTAACGGATTGGGGTTTTGCTGAGCTGTTGATTGAATCGATGGATGTGACCGGTGACGTCGACTTGCGCCTGGCTGACGGGCAATTTAAAGTCGATTTGTTGGATTCCGTTGATATCACCATGCATGATACCAAAGCACTGGCGAGCGCCGACAATTCACTGACTGGACGTTTGATTTCGAGCCTGGCAGCGAGCTTGAAAGACAGCGGCATATTGAAAAGCGCAATGCGCGCACTGATTGGCGGCGTACTGGATAACAACCTTAAACAGATCCGTATCGGTATGAATTTCAAGAACGATGATGGCGATAACTTTGATCTGGTTACGTTCGCCAAAACGGTGACAACCGATGCAAACGCCATGTACATGGCTTACGACGGCTCGTTGGCTGTGCGCGAGGCACCAGACAATGTTGTGCGCAGTTTGGGCTCGTACTATATCGACGAACCGCTAGGCGATTATCTGGGTGGCAACTCTAACTTGCAGGTGAATGTGAACAGTAACCTGATCAATCAAGGATTAAATACACTCTACAGCATCGGCATGACTCACCTGACCTTAACCTTCGCTGATACTAAAGTGCATTTTGGCCCCGATAAAGTGGGTAGTGACTATGGCAAAGACGGCGATCGGAAGATGGAGTTAGTGCCTGCCGGGCCTGGAACCATCCGTTTTTATGGCAGCACAACCAATCAGGCCGCCATTGATTATCGTAACGCAAAAATGCGGGTGTTTGATAAAAAAGACGGTGAATGGGAGCAGGTGTTTTATGCCGATGTGGATATCTCTGCCGGGGTATTGATGCGTGCTGCAGACAGTGTTTTCAAAATGACCATTAACCAAACCCCGAATATCATCGTGAATGATCTTGAGCAAACCGGCAGTTTGATTCATTTGGGTGGGCTGAAATTAAAGGTGCCTGATAACGTGCTGAAAGAAATCATTTTAGGCGGCCTTAACCTGATATATCCGTTTTTGTCTGAGACTGAGTTGAGCATTGATATCCCCAATGTTGATATCGAAGGCTCGCCGGTGATTGGCAAAGTGACAACGGATGATTTCAGTACCGCTAGCGGCCATCTCAAATTCACCATGGGTGTTAATGCAGAGGCGCGTGAGTAGTTTCTTCGCGCTGCAGTGCTGGGTTGTTTGTTACACAAATAGCCGAATAACAAGATTGTGATGGTGTGAAGAATCATAAAAACGGGGCCTAGGCCCCGTTTTTCTATCCATTCTCATCGGTTCTGATGATGATGATTTATATCGTTGTTGCGGGTTTTTTGAGGGGACGCGTCTTTACTTCTTTTTGGTGCAGGGCCGGGCTCAGAAATGCGCCTGATTGGTAATCGCGAAGGGTTTGTTCGATCTGGGCAGTCGAATTCATTACAAAGGGGCCGTATTGCACGATGGGTTCAGCCAGGGGCAAGCCAGCTAGTAACAGAATTGATGCGCCTTCGCTACCCGCGGTGAAGCTTAATGATTCACCGTGACTGTAGATACCTGCTTGGCGGGTGTTTAGGTCTGTAGTGCTGCCTTTGTAAACCAATGCGGTTGCGCTTAACGCTTGCTCAAAAGTGAGCCGGATCGTCTGGCTCGCAGCTAACTCTAAATCGGCAATCAAGGGCGTTGTTGTGCGTTTTGGCATAGGCCCAGTGAGTTGCTTTCCATCAATAGCAAGATCGCCAGCGATCACTTTAATCGTGCCGCCGTTGTGCAGTGACAGGGCGGGGATGCTATCGGCAGTAATATCGCGGTAATCCGGTGCCTGCATTTTTTGGTTAGCCGGCAAGTTTAACCAAATTTGAAAACCGTGTAGGAGGCCGTTTTGCTGCTCGGGCATTTCTGAATGAACGATACCGGCGCCGGCTTTCATCCACTGCACATCGCCCGGGCCAATCACACCTTCATTGCCCATGTGGTCACTGTGTCGAATCAGCCCAGCCTTCACATACGTAATGGTTTCAAAACCACGATGTGGGTGCTCTGGAAACCCTCCAATATAGTCTTTGGCATTGTCGGAATTGATTTCGTCGATGAGCAAGAATGGATCTAGCACTCGATTCAAATGGCGACCTGCCAGTCGATGAATAATCACACCGTCACCGTCTTGAGAGGGCTTGGCCTGATGCGTTTGATGCAGTGTTCTCTGACGAGTACTCATACGGATTCTCCAACGGCGTCACGGTGATGAGGTAAGGTAAAATCTTGTGCAGGGCCTGCGGGTACAATACCGGTCGGATTAATGGTGCGGTGACTGGCGTAATAGTGTGTTTTGATGTGCTTTAGGCTAACGGTTTCGGCGACACCGGGTTGTTGATAGAGCTCGCGCAGGTAACCGCTGATGGATGGATAATCAGCGATGCGTTTGAGGTTGGTTTTAAAATGTCCGACGTAGACGGCGTCAAATCGAATTAACGTAGTAAACAAACGCCAGTCTGCTTCGGTAAGCTGATTGCCGGTAAGATACCGTTGGCGGCTGAGAATGTCTTCGATCCAATCAAGTGCATCGAAAAGTTCATAAAAAGCCGTTTCATAGGCTGATTGTGTGGTGGCAAAACCGGCCTTATATACGCCGTTGTTAATGGTGTGATAAACGCGATCATTGATGGCGTTGATCGCCGTATGCAGTGTGGTCGGATAGTAATTCGTGGTATTACCGGTCAAATGATTGAAGGCGGTATTGAACATGCGGATGATTTCAGACGATTCATTGCTGACAACAGTTTGATGTTTTTTGTCCCATAAAACAGGCACGGTGACTCTGCCTTCATATGTCGGGTCGGCTTTCAAATAGAGTTGGTATAGGTAATTCATACCATCATGGGGCTCGGTAAATGCCCAGCCGTTTTCGAGCATAACGGCATCAACCACGACCACATCGATATATTCATCGAGCTGTTTTAACGTACGAAAAATTAATGTCCGGTGAGCCCACGGGCAGGCCAGAGACACATAGAGCCGATAGCGGCCTTTCTCAGCGCTAAATCCATTTTTACCGGATGGTCCGGCCCGGCCGTCGGCTGTTAGCCAATGGCGAAACTGCGACGTGGTGCGTTTAAATTGCCCATCGCTAGATTTTGTGTCGTACCACTTATCGACCCACTGGCCGTTTTGTAAAAGTCCCATGATGAGTCTTCCCGTCGTTGATTTATATGTTGGCTACCGTGGTTTGCAGGTATTGATCTATTTGTGCTGTCGCATCGTCAACCACTTGCTGAGGTTCACGTTTTGAGCCCGAGCCATCAATGATGGCAATGTTAGTGACACCAATAAAACGGCAGATATGAGCAAGGTATTCGCTGGCAAAATCCATCGTGCTGCCCAAGGGGGTGCCGCCTGTTGTTACTATGATGTAAGCCTGCGTGATGCCGGTAAGGCCTTCTGGGCCATCGGCGGTATACCGAAACGTATTGCCTGCACGGCAGACCATGTCGATCCACTGCTTAAGTACAACCGGCACCGAAAAATTGTAGAGCGGCGCTTCAATCACCAACGTGTCTGCCGATTTCAACTCGTCGATCAGTTGGTTAGAGATTGCCAAATGTTTTTGCAAACTGTCTCTGTCGACATTATTGGATGCATGCAAATCAACAAGATCTTCGGCGCTAATTGGCGGCAGTGGTGAGCTTGCAAGGTCGCGGGTGGTGGCTCGGATGTTGAGTTGCTCAATCAGATAATTGCCGATAGCACGCGAATTGGCATTGTCTGTGCGGGCGCTGGAGCGGATATGCAAAACACGCATGGTGATACCCCGTTGGTTAGTGTGTGTTTGTGTGTTGATGGTTGTCATTGTAAGGGGCTGAAAAAACTAAATAAGAGGTGTTTATTGATTGGAATGTTCGGATATATTGAACGAATATATATTCGTTCTGATTAGGTGCAGATAACATTCGGTGAAATCATGAAAAATCCCATATCTATTGAGCTTTTGGAGACGCTAGACACAATTGATCGGCGTGGAAGTTTTGCTAAAGCTGCGCTGGAATTGAATAAAGCAACGTCTGCTTTGTCTTATCTGATACAAAAAACTGAAGAACAGTTGGGTATTGCACTTTTTGAACGTCAGGGCCGACGCTCGGTGTTAACCCCGGCAGGGTTATTGGTGCTCGACGAAGGGCGGCATATTCTGCACAACACCGCATGGCTTGCAGACAAAGCCAGAGAGGTTGCAACAGGGTGGGAAACCAAACTGTCGGTTGGTCTGGAGTCCGCTTATGATTATCCGCGCTTTTTTGCGGTACTAAGGGAGTTTCTGGATGACCACAGCCATATCGAAGTTGATGTTGTTGAGTGCGTATTAAATGGCGGATGGGATGCTCTGGCAGAAGATCGGGTTGATTTGATTGTTGGTACGCCAGGCCCCGTGCCCTTGCAGATGGGTTATCGGGCGGTGCCGATGCATCAGGCTGATATGTTGCCGGTGATCGCTGCGTCACATCCATTGGCAGATATAGCCTGTGACGAACAGCGTATCGAAGAAGTGTTACCGTCGATTCGGCGGGTTATTAACCGTGATACCTCCGTGGTTGGTATTGCTCGCAGTGCCGGTTTCAGTGACGAAGGCAAACGTATCTACGTACAAACCATGGAGCAAAAAACGGCGGCGATAGTCGCGGGGCTGGGGGCGGGGCATTTACCCCGAAAGCGGGTGCAGGCCTTACTGGACAGCGGCGAGTTACGTCAGATGGCGATAACGCAGGGAGCGTTAACGGAAAATTTTCTAGCCTGGAAGATCAGCCACAAAGGCCGAGGTTTACGCGCATTGACGCAATTGTTGCAGGAATACAATGCCTGAACTGAAAACGCACTAGGCTGCCGCGCTATCAGGCTTTTTTGCGGCGGCTTCCATGGATGGTAGCCATTGGTTGTCGATTTGGTGTGCGAGAAAGGTCCAGAAGTCGAGATCTTTACCGATCGGGTCGCCCAGTTGGATGCTGATGCCGCTATGCAGGGCTTCTAAGTCTCGAATCATCGCAGGGATGTCTTCCAATAAATGTTTGCCAGCAGCAAAAAACATCGGAATCACATAGAAGCGCTCAACGTTGTTGTTTACTTGCTCGGTCACAACATCTTGCAGAGAGGGGGAGGCCAGTTCCATAAAGGCAACACTCGCCGGCGAGGCTAATAGCGGTTGCATTTGTTTCAAACCATCACTGAAGGCGTCCAGCCAGTTTGCGTCACGGCTGCCGTGGGCGAGCAGTATAACGTGAGTATTGACAGATGAAGTGTCAGAAGCGCTTTCAGAAGCCATAGGGCAAAACCTGCGTATAACGAATGCCTATTATACGCAGGTTTTTCCTCAATGGATCACAATGTGCGGTCATCGCTGCCACGGCGATGAATTTTGTGGTTTTGTGCCGCTGCAAACGCTGGCTCACGCTTCCAGTAAGATCGGCACGATGGAGGCCACCAAGCCGCCGGCCACACAGTAGTTAAAGACCCGGCGGTTACGATCAGTAGACAGTAACCGGACGATTTGCTGGCCAAAACAGACCCAGGCATTGGCACTAAGCGCATTAAAAACACCAATAACAAGTACAACCATCAGGATGCCGTGTTGATCTGCTGGGGTTGCTGCCATGCCCAGCGCCGTCAGCGCAATTGTCCAAGCTTTGGGGTTAACCCATTGAAATGCCATCGCTTGAAAAAATGTAATGGGCTGGCCTGTTACGGTATCTTGATTGCCACTGTTATGACTGCGCAGCACTCGCCACGCGAGATACAGCAAGAAACTAATGCTAAATATACGCAGCAGTACATTGAGCTGTGGGTATTGCACAAACAGTTGCTCAACGCCCAACCCCACCAGCATCACCATCAGGCAAAAGCCTAAAATGACGCCGCTGATATGAGGGAGCGACTTTCGCCAGCCATAGTTGGCTCCTGAAGCCATCAGCATCAGATTGTTCGGTCCCGGCGAGCAGGTCATGAAAAGCGCGAATAGCGCTAGAGAGATCAGTAATTCCGTATTCATGGCGCAATTATGCGCTGGATATGGTTGAATTAATTTGCAAGTTTCAGTGTCAATTAGCTAAATTCGCAAGGTAATTCTGTAATGGATAGGATCGATAGAAGAATATTGCAAGAGCTTCAGGGTGATGGTCGAATGACCAACGCGCAGCTCGCTGAAACCGTCGGTTTATCGGCCTCTGCGTGCTTGCGACGTGTGCAAGAGCTCGAACGTCTTGGTGTGATTGTTGGCTATCGTGCGATTGTTGATCCGCTGGCGTTGGGGCGTGGATTTACTGTATTGGTCGCTATTGGTTTGGATGATCACTCGAAACGTTCACAGCGGGCGTTTGAAAGCGCTGTTGTTAACTCGCCGGAAGTTGTTGAGTGCCACAATGTTACAGGTGCAATTGAGTACCTGCTGCGGGTTGAAGTGGCTGATTTGGCGCATTACAAGCGGTTTCACACAGATGTGCTGGGCACATTGCCACAAGTGCATTCGATTTCATCTTATGTCGTGATGGAGTCGATTAAAGATGAAAGAGCCTAATAGGTTTTGTTAGATGTGCTGCAATATAAGGGGTTGCGGTGGGGTAGTGTCGAATTCGGTTGAGTTTATCGATGATTAAGAGACTGTGGTTATGGCTTTTCGATATATCCTTTTGTAATGATCTGTAACGAATTTATGCAACTTTAGCCCATATGGGGGTCGTTGCCGTCGGGGGATCTGGATATAGTTGATCCCGCAGTGGCCAAAAGGACTTGGTTCGAGGCCGGCACTTCCCCTAATGGTGCCGGCCTTTTTTATGCCTGTGATTTCTTGCACGTACAATCAGCCGGTTCCCTTCCTGTTTGTATTTCTCTTTTTTACCAATTCTTCCGCCAGTTTTGTCGAACGTTGAGTGTAGCTCTGCTGCGATATCGAAAAGTCATATGCATAAAAAAGCCCTCGTTGAGGGCTTTGTTAGTAACGGGTTTCAATGGAAGATAAGTTAAGGCACCCCTTGCCCAGACATAAACTGTAAGTTGTAGTCGATGAGTGGAGGTTCTCCGGTTGGGGGTGTAGTAAAGCCAAACAGGAGTTTGCTATCGATACGTTTGGTCGGTGAAATAATGCCATCTTTCAGGAATACCCGCAGGTACGGGTTGCCATCGGAGGTTGTGCCGCTGGCATTGAGCATTTCAGTGCCTGAGGGTAGGTTCTTAACGATAATCAATAGGTGTGTGTCGACCACTGCATCACTATTGTTAGTTAACTGGTAGAGGTCATGTTGCTGTTGGTCAGGTTGCTGGCGTTGAATCAACGCTGTATCGAGCTGATCCGTCACGTCCAGAAATTCCAGACCTTTATCACGGCGCGACAACGGGTCGTTATTGTCTTCGGCTAAGCCGCTGATCACACGTCCATCGATAGCGCCCAGTGAAGCAAGGTCCGGGCGGTATAACGAATAGTTGAAGTCACGCTCATTGAGTTGAAATGAGTCGGTGGTTGAGTCCGGGTCATAGGTAATAAATGCCGGGTCAAAGAGGGCGTCTTCGATGAATGCAGTGATATCTGCTGTTTGTGCATCGGTTAATCCTAACCCTCTTGGTGCGTCTGGGCCGCGTGGATT
Organism: BD1-7 clade bacterium; assembly: GCA_902705835.1. Lineage (NCBI taxonomy): Bacteria > Pseudomonadati > Pseudomonadota > Gammaproteobacteria > Cellvibrionales > Spongiibacteraceae > BD1-7 clade bacterium. The sequence goes on along the minus strand of CACSIN010000029.1, from coordinate 196,410 downwards.
GGTGAAGCGCGGTGATAACGTTGCATTCGTGCCTGATACAACCCCTTGAGGGATACCATGATTGAAGTATTGGACGACCTCTTCGACGGATGTAAACAAGCCATTGTGGAAGAAATTTTTTGACCCTTTCAGTTGGCGCAGTGTTAACACCCGGAACTTAAACGCATCGTCTTCGCGTTCGGTAATTTCGCGGCGCCCATCATCCCTAAAGCTCTGATCGTTTCTGGCAAGGCGATTGAGCGCTTGCAGTGGGTGGTCTGCGAGGCCCAGATTGTAGAAGTTCTCTTCGATAAACTCACCCATACCGGTGACGTCAGGATCATTCGGTTGTTTGTTAAACATGGGCCCGCTGTGGCATGAATAACAGCCAGCGCCGCCCTCTGTCGCATCGGTAAAAAACAAGCGTGCACCGCGTTGCTGTGCAGCCGTCATTGCCGTGTTGTCGCCGGCTAAAAACTGATCCCAAGGTGTGTTACGGGTAACTACGGTACGTAAGAAAGATGCCGTGGCACGAAACACCGTCATGTCGTTGATGAGCTTATTCATATCATTCTGCGTATCTGCTTCCCTGGCTTCATCTGGAAAGGCTTCGCGAAATAAACGCACATAGGCCGGTATTTGCTGTAGCTCGGCGGATTGGGCTTCCAACATGCGATGAGCATCAAGCAGAAGAAGTGTGACGTTTTCCTGTGCAGGGTGGCCAAACGGGTTGAGGCCACCTGGGGCATCATCGGGTTCGCCGGCAAATCCGCCCAGTAATAAGCGGTTGTTGTAGGCGGCACCTACAATGGTAGGAGCGTTACGAGACACACTATCGATGGGATCTAACCGCCCCGTTGCAATTAATTCACCGGGGTCAGGAAGCTTGTTGCCGCGCGCGGGTGAGCCTACGGCGCGTTCATAGACGTCTGTTAGTGTGGGGAGTGCATCTACCAGCGCATCCCCCTCGAATAGGGGGGTATCTCTGATGGTTGGTAATAAGTCGGTACGGGGGCGACGACGCGGGATAAAATTACCTTGTGCATCCGTATAGCCGCGGCCTTCGCCACCAACGCTGAAATTAAACAGAGTACCGGCTTTTGATCCGACGTCGCCAAAGTGGCAGCTCCCGCATGATCCGGTTTTTGCGGTTTCTGGAATGCCGCCAAATGCCGGTCTGATACGCACAGTTCGAACCGGGTCATGGAACAATTGTTTACCTAGAAAGCGTTTGGCTTCTGTGGTTTGGAAAAAGGGATCTGGAGTGCCGTCAGCCAATAGTGGTTGTGGCAGGTCGTCGTTACTTTCGGGAACCGTGAGCTTATCTAAGCCACCGACTTGGCTGCCGATAAACTGGCGGAGTTCGTCGGTGTCATTACTCCCACTGCGCCGTGAGTCATTATCATTGTCACAGCCCCATAGCGGCAACCCCATCATCATTACTGCAATACATCGTGCTTTGGTCAACATCACCTGTTCTCCGTACCAACAAATAGAAAGCCTTTACACAAGGATAGTCTACGGTGAAGGGGTTTCGCTGACGTGATCGATTGATGTATTTGCGCGTCAACTGGCAATGGCCGGTAACCCGCGGGAATAGGCATGTGAGCCCTTTATGGATATCAAAAAGCGATACAATAGACATAGAAATGTGACTCGATATTGAGTCGATCAAGGTCGAAAGCTCCACGGCAAGCGCAAAACAACAGCGCACCAGCGAAAACAAACGCGGCAGAATGACCTGACAAATAGGCATAAAAAAGCCCTCGTTAAGAGGGCTCTTTGTCAGCGCATTTGGAGCGGTTTTAGTCAAACAAATCCAAGTCGCGAATCGCACCTTTGTCGGCGCTGGTTACCATTTTGGCATACGCCTTCAATGCGATAGAGACCTTACGTGGGCGCTCTTTAACCGGTTTCCAGCCGTCTTTGCCTTTGGCGTCCATGGCTGCACGACGAGTTGCTAGCTCTTCATCGGAAATATCCACATTGATGCTGCGCTCAGGGATGTTGATTTTAATGGTGTCACCTTGCTCAACCAAGCCGATAGCACCACCGGCTGCGGCTTCAGGAGACGCGTGGCCGATTGAAAGACCGGATGTACCGCCAGAAAAACGGCCGTCGGTGAGCAATGCACAAGCTTTTCCCAAACCTTTGGATTTCAGGTATGACGTTGGGTACAGCATTTCTTGCATACCCGGGCCACCTTTCGGACCTTCGTAGCGGATGATAACAACATCGCCTTCTTTTACGTTGCCTTCAAGTACGTCGCTGACGGCGTCTTCTTGGCTTTCACAGACGTGGGCCGGGCCTTCAAATATTAGGATGCTTTCATCAACACCGGAGGTTTTGACCACGCAGCCATCTTTAGCGATGTTGCCATACAGCACGGCCAAGCCACCTTCTTGTGAGAAGGCGTGTTCGTTTGAACGGATACAGCCGTTTTCACGGTCAGCATCCAGTGACGACCAGCGTGTGCTCTGGCTAAATGCAGTTTGGGTTGGAATCCCCGCAGGCCCAGCTTTGTAGAAGGTTTTTACGGCTTCGTCTTCCGTGCACATGATGTCCCATTTGGCCAAAGCATCGGCCATGGTTGGGCTGTGTACGGTCGGGATATCTGCATGCAGGGCACCGGCTCGGTTGAGTTCACCCAAGATGGCAAAAACACCACCGGCGCGGTGAACGTCTTCCATATGGTACAGCGGTGTATTCGGTGCCACTTTGCATAGCTGAGGAATACGGCGCGACAATTCATCGATATTGCCCATATCAAAAGCTACATCACCTTCTTGGGCTGCCGCTAACAAGTGCAAAATCGTATTGGTGGAACCGCCCATGGCGATATCCAGTGCCATGGCGTTTTCGAAGGCATTGAAGCTGGCAATATTGCGCGGCAGTGCCGATTCGTCGTCGTTGTCGTAGTAACGTTTGGCTAAATCGACGATCACGCGGCCAGCACGTAAGAACAGTTGCTCGCGGTCGGCATGGGTTGCCAGCATGGAGCCGTTACCTGGCAAGCTGAGACCCAGTGCTTCAGTCAGGCAGTTCATTGAGTTGGCGGTAAACATACCGGAGCATGAGCCACACGTTGGGCAGGCAGAGCGTTCGATTTCCGCAACTTCTTCATCAGAAACGGAATCATCTGCGGCAATAACCATGGCATCAACCAGATCCAGTTTATGCTCAGACAGTTTGGTTTTACCGGCTTCCATCGGGCCGCCGGAAACAAACACAACAGGAATGTTAAGGCGCATCGCTGCCATTAGCATTCCGGGGGTGATTTTGTCGCAGTTCGAGATGCAAACCAGTGCATCGGCGCAGTGAGCGTTAACCATGTATTCAACAGAATCAGCAATGATGTCGCGTGATGGCAGGCTGTACAGCATACCGTCGTGACCCATGGCGATGCCGTCATCAACCGCAATGGTATTGAATTCTTTAGCTACACCGCCGGCTTTTTCGATTTCGCGAGCAACCAGCTGCCCCATATCTTTCAGGTGTACATGGCCGGGTACAAACTGGGTAAAGGAGTTGGCAACGGCGATGATGGGTTTATGAAAATCATCATCTTTCATTCCGGTCGCGCGCCACAAGGCACGTGCACCGGCCATATTACGACCGGCAGTCGATGTTCTGGAGCGATATTCTGGCATGCTCAAATCCTCGGTTTAAATCTTTTGGCACAGCTACGGTGGGCCTCTATCTGAGACGTATGCGCAGGTAAATGTATCGAGTACGGGTGTGCTTTCCTTAATGAAGTAAACCCGCCCGTTGATGTTACTTGGCGCATCGACCTGTAAAGCTATGTAAATGGTTGTCGATTAAAGGTTCCGCATAATAGCAAAAAAGCCTCCGCAATGCCTGATCTTTGCAGGCGTATGTGAGGCATGAAAATCACTGAAAAATCTTCGGAATCCTGAGGCTGAATAGGGTCAAACATCCCAGCCCTGAACAAATGCTAAAAATATGAGAATGTTTATCTCGGGAGGTCGTATGAGTGAGAAAAACATGGGCGCTCTGGCAGGTACCCAAATAAAAATGGAGCGTCGATATTCGACAGTTGAAGATGTCGAGGTGCGGAGGAATGAGCACCGTGTTATGCAGCTTCGGGAGCAAGAAAAAAGTCAGCCCGCGCCAACCAGCAATGCCGAGCCTACAGACCAAAAGCACATACACCCGAAAAAACACCCTAAGCGTAAAATGCGTGATCGTAAACTGGCGCAGCGGGAGTATCATCAAACGCGGCACTAAAACCGCGTTAAATATAGGGTTAAGTGTGGCTGAGTATAGCCTGCGTATTCATCGCCTTAGTTGAGCTGTTTTACCAGTATTTGTGAGTTTCGCTGCCAGTTGTATAGGTCGCGCTTTTGCTGCGGCAGCATATCCGGCGAGCTGACTGCATAGCCGCGTTCGCGGAAAAAGTGCGAGCTCTGGGTCGTGAGTACAAACAAGACCTCCAGCCCATCATCACGTGCTTTATTCTCTAAGTAATCGAGGATCAAACTCGCTTTATTATCACCACGATAATCTGGGTGAGTTGCCACGCAGGCGACTTCTGCGCTGCCGTCGTCGTATGGGTATAGTGCGGAGCAAGCGATAACGGAATTATCACGGCTGATGACGGCAAAGTGGTTGATTTCGCGTTCCAGCAGCTCGCGTTCACGTTTAACCAGGTAGCCAGCGTCTTCTAAGGGTTTTAGCAATTCCATAATGCTGGCGATATCCATGCTATTGGCCTGGCGAATGGTTTCAAAAGCACTGTGGCTGAGCATGATGCCGCAACCATCGCGGGTGAAGAGCTCCGACAATAACCCGCCGTCTTCATCCAAACTGATCATGTGGTTGCGAGGGATACCCGCGCGAGCGCCATTAAGCAAGGCAGCCAGTGGCGGATTGTTGCCTTGGCTTAATATATCTCTGGCCTGTTCTGGCATCATCTCATGGGGCAGGCCTTGTGTATCTTGATCGCGGGCCAGCACAATCAGTTTATCGGCTCGCAGTGCTTGAGCGGCTTTAACGGCGACTTCTTTGGACGACACATTGAAACACTCGCCGGTCGATGAATAACCAATATTCGACAGCAACACGATGACTCGGTTATCTAACAAATGATTGATCGTCTCGTGGTCGATACGACGTACTGTGCCAGTAAAATGAAAATCGACCCCTGCGATCACGCCGAGTGGTTTGGCAGAGACAAAGTTGCCGCTAACGGTGGAGATATCCGCGCCATGCATTTGTGTGCCCGGCAAACCGTTCGAAAATAACGCTTCAAGTTCTATGCGTGTACCGCCACTGATGGCTTTAACATGTTGCATCACCTCTTGGCTGGTGGTGCGGATGCAGTTTTTGACTTGATATTCAATACCTTCGGCATCTAGGCGTTCGGTAATCTGCAGGCGAGTGCCATACACCAGCACGATACGCACACCAAGGCTGTTCAGCAGCGCGATATCATGCACGATATTAACGAGGTTGGGGCTTTTTAAGGCATAGCCATCGAGGGTGATAACAACGGTTTTACCCCGGTGGCTATTGATGTACGGCGCTGATTGCCGAAAGGCCTGCACAAATGAGTTTGAAGACGACACGTGTCTGTTCCCGGTATGTGATCGCGACTGATAAATGTATTTCCGAATTAAAGCGGAAAACACGCAAGAATGACAGCCAAGGGCATGTTTCCCTTGGCAAATCTTTTATTGGAGAGGCGGTAGCTTCTGAATATTACAAACAATAGTTGCGAATCATGGCCTGAATCAGCTGTGTGCTGGGCTTAATTTGGTCGAAGGCAATAAATTCGTTGGGCTGATGCGCCTGATCGATGCTGCCAGGGCCCATTACTACGGTATCGATGCCGAGATTTTTTAGATACGGTGCTTCTGTGCCAAAAGCGACGGCCTCGCTGTTGCTGCCGGTAAGGCTTTCAACCAGTTGCACGAGTTCGCTATCTTCGGCTTGTTCGAAGGCCTCAACGCCATCAAACAAGGCGCGGCGATCTAACGTTACCTGATGTTGATCCGCAATCGGCTGTAAGCGCTGCATGATTAGTTGGCGAATTTCTTCATTTTGCATGCCAGGCAATCCCCGAAAATCAAAATGCAGTTCGCAGCTGTTACAGATACGGTTGGGGTTGTCACCGCCATGGATGCAGCCCAAGTTCATGGTGGGGTAGTTCACCGCAAAGGCTGGGTTTTGGTACTTATCCTTCAGCTCGGTGCGCAGGGTTTTCAGCTCGGTGATCATGTCGTGGATGGCATCCAGCGCGTTATGGCCTAACTCCGGGTTAGAAGAGTGGCCGCTCTGGCCTGTTACGGTAATGGCTTCCATCATGATGCCTTTATGCATCCGGATGGGTTTCAGGCTGGTCGGTTCGCCAATCATCGCGGCGCGAGGCTTGCCGAGGGATTGTTCCGTGAGTGACTTGGCACCACGCATGGTGCTTTCTTCGTCGCAGGTAGCCAGAACAATCAGCGGTTGTTTCAATGGTTGATCCAGTAATGGCAAAACAGCTTCGATAATCAGCGCGAAAAAACACTTCATATCGCAGGTGCCGAGGCCATAAAAACGATCGTCCGCTTCGGTGAGCGATAACGGATTGTGCTGCCAGCGACTTTCGTTAAATGGCACGGTGTCGGTGTGGCCAGCTAACACCAAGCCGCCGGCACCGGATCCCAGCGTGGCAATCATATTGGCTTTGTTTTTATCCGCATCACCGACGGGTTGAATCACAACGCTAAACCCGAGCGTTTCAAACCAGCTGGCGAGAAGGTCTATGACAGGGCGGTTGCTCATGTCCCATTCATCAGACACAGCGCTAACAGAAGGAGTTGCGATCAGCGCCTGCATGCGCGCTTTCAGATTTGGTAGTGATGTTTGCATAGATATCAGCTTATTCAGGCACCCAGAATGGCTTTTAATATATAGAAAAAGATGATGGAGAGCACTGCACCGACTGGAATTGTGACAAACCACGACAGAACAATGCCACGAATGACTCCCCAATCGACCGACTTGTGATGGTGTGCAAGACCAACACCTAACACTGCGCCCACCAATGTTTGTGTGGTGGATATCGGCAAGCCAATACCGGAGGCAACAACAACCGTGGTTGCCGCGGATATCTCCGCTGCAAAGCCTCGACTAGGTTTCAGCTCGGTAATGCGCTGGCCAACGGTAGTCATCACGCGAAACCCAAACGTCATTAGGCCAACCACAATGCCGATGGCACCGACGAGAAGGATCCAACTAGGCAGTGCAGCTTGATCTGTTACGGCATCGGGTGTGCTGAGTACGCTGTAGATAGCAGCAAGAGGGCCAACCGCATTGGCCACATCATTTGATCCGTGAGCAAATGCCATAGAGCAGGCTGTGAAAATCATTAAGATGGCAAAAACCCGCTCTACCGGGTGGTTGTCGTGGCCGTGGTGGGTAAACGCATCAACTTTTTTGAGATAGAACTTACCGACCCCCGTTGCAGTTGCCGCAACGACCAATGAAGGCACAACTGATTGCCAAAACGTAAGATCGAGGCCGACGTGTTTCAGCCCTTTAACGAAGGTCACCATAGCGATGATGAACCCCATGATGAACATATACACCGGAACGTATCGCATCGCCGCTTGATAGACGTCTTCTTTATCGATGATTAGCCATCGAACACTGCGATACATTAAGAATGCAACGAAGCCAGCGATGATAGGAGACGTGATCCAGCTGGCGCCAATTTGCGCGACCTTGCTCCACTCGATGGAATTCACCCCTAAACCAACACACCCAAAGCCGACAATTGAGCCAACGATGGTATGTGTTGTTGATACTGGCCAGCCGCGCAGTGTTGCTATAAATAGCCATACACCTGCCGACAAAAGCGCCGCCAGCATACCGATCACCAAGATGTCTGAGTGGCCAACTAACATGGCGGGGTCGATAATACCTTTACGAATGGTGCTGGTAACTTGGCCGCCAGCGAGGTAAGCACCGGCAAACTCGAACACGGCGGCGATCATGATGGCGTGCTTGATGGTGAGCGCTTTGGAGCCTACGGACGTTGCCATGGCATTGGCAACATCGTTAGCGCCCACACCCCAAGCCATAAAAAATGCGAAGACGATAGCAAGAATCATCAATAAGAGATGGTAACTGGTGAGCATGTCCATAAGATGATGGAGCCTCTGTAAGTCGTCTGCCTGGTTTGCGTAACTGCGTTGTGCCGGTTGCGCGGGTAGTTATCAACTTGCCTGGATATACTGGCTTCTTGTCTGGCTGACCAGTATGCTCATACTCATCTAACAGAGGTTGCGATAACCACAATCCATGAGAGCTAATAGTGAATCTAGCACAGCCTGAAAAAGCCATAGACCTTCGTCAGTTACTTTCACAACTTTGCCAGCAAGGGCTTATCTCGCAAGATGATGCCGATCGAGTTATCGCCTTGCCGCGCGGAAAAGGCGATCTGGATAAACACCCGTTGGTATACATTGCTGATCAACAATTGGTGAATCTGCAAGATGCTGCGAAGCAACTAACCGCAGAATTTCTCTGTGAGTGGATGGCCGCTGAAGCCAAACTGCCACTTTTCAATATTGATCCGCTGAAAATTGATGCAGCCAAAATCACATCTGTCATGTCATATGCCTTTGCTGAACAGCACAATATTCTTGCTGTTGAGGTCTGGCCGAACCGAGTTGTCGTTGCTTGCGAGCAGCCATTTAAATCCCTCTGGATCGAAAATCTTGAACACGTTTTAAACAAACCGGTCGAGCGGGTGTTTGCCAACCCGGCTGATATTAAACGCTATCGCACTGAATTCTACGCCCTGTCAAAATCCATTTCCGGCGCTACGGCAAATAAAGGTTATTCCACAGGCCATAACCTTGAAGCCTTTCTTGAGCTGAACGAGATTAAAGATCCGGATGCCGGTGACCAGCATATCGTCACCATAGTTGACTGGATTTTTCAGTATGCGTTCGATCAGCGTGCCAGTGATATTCACATTGAGCCGCGCCGTGAGGTGGGTTATATCCGTTTTCGTATCGATGGTGTGTTACACCGGGTCTACGACATGCCAATTAATGCTGCGTTGGCTTCAATTAGCCGTATTAAAACTATGGGGCGCATGAATATCGCTGAAAAGCGTAAACCGCAGGATGGCCGTCTAAAAACCAAAACGCCTTTGGGCAACGAAGTTGAACTGCGTTTATCGACGATTCCAACTGCTTTTGGCGAAAAACTCGTGATGCGGATTTTTGATCCGGATGTTTTATTACGCAGCTTCTCGCAGCTCGGTCTCGCTAATCAAGATTTTGATCGTTGGCAACATATGACCACCAAACCCAACGGTATCGTATTGGTTACCGGGCCAACAGGGTCGGGTAAAACTACCACCTTATATTCCACCCTCAAAGGCTTGGCAACAGAGCAGGTGAACGTATGCTCTATCGAAGACCCGATCGAGATGATCGAAGATTCGTTTAATCAGATGCAGGTGCATCACGCTATTGGTCTCGACTTTGCCGCCGGTGTTCGCTCATTGCTGCGTCAAGATCCAGACATCATCATGATTGGTGAGATCCGTGATGCAGAAACGGCACAAATGGCTGTGCAAGCGGCATTAACCGGTCACCTCGTATTATCAACATTGCACACCAATGATGCCCCAACCGCCATCACTCGGTTGATGGAAGTAGGCCTTGAGCCGTATTTGGTGCGAGCTACATTGCTTGGCGTAATGGCACAACGTTTGGTGAGAACCCTATGCCCGCACTGCAAAGCGCCCGGTGAAATCGATGAGCAGCAATGGCACGATCTTGTTGCACCGTGGAAGGTCGACCCCCCGAAAACGATCTATCAACCTGTCGGTTGCCTAGAATGCCGAAATACCGGCTATTTAGGCCGTATGGGTATCTATGAAATTTTAGAAGCCAGCCCCAAAGTACAGGCCTTTATTCAGCCGCAGTGTGATCTCGGCGGTATGCGCCGGCAAGCGATGAAAGAGGGCATGCGAACGCTGCGCCTCAGCGGTGCCCAGAAGGTTAAAGCCGGTATGACAACCATTGAAGAAATCCTTCGGGTGGCTCCGGCGATTCATGCTGTTTGATGGAGCTTTTGTTATATCCCTTTGATACGTACTGCCAGTTGTACGAATTCTCCCCGCACTTGATCTGTCTGCTATCCCCTAGCTGCCGAGATTGGTAGCATGGCAGTGACAACTATTCATCTGGCGTGACAACGAGGATCTTGCGTGACTGAACTGGCCACAATTGAACAAACTCTGGAAGATGCATTTCCTGATGCTTTGAAGCCCCGTATTAGCAAAGCATGGCAAGCCATCTTTGAGGCGGCGACCGACGAACAAGCCTGCCAATTGAGTGAGCAACTGATCGATAAAGCGCGGTTAACGCGATTAAATCGGTGTTTGGCAGTCAGTGATTATCTGGCCCGGCAATGGGCGCGGAAACCGCAAATACTGCTAGATGTTCTTGTCAGCGATACGCTTGATCACCCCATGTCGAAGGAGGCATTCAGCGCTTTGTTTGCAGGGTTGCCCGATGATGAAATCGGCTTTGATCAAGCGCTACGCGAAACACGCCACCGGCAGATGAGCCGGTTTATCTATCGTGATCTCAACCGGCTTTGTGATACTTGGATGTTAGTTGAAGAATTGTCGGTATTTGCGGATGTTTGTATCCACGAAACAGTTGAATTTCACTACCACAAGCTAGCCCAGAAGCACGGTGTGCCGATCGGCGAGTCATCGGGTGAGCCTCAGCATCTGGTTGTTTTGGGCATGGGGAAACTCGGTGCCCATGAGCTGAATTTATCATCGGATATCGATCTGATGTTTGCTTTCGAAGAAAGCGGCACCACCAACGGCGATAAGCCGCTTGCCAATCAGATGTTTTTTACGCGACTAGGGCAGCGCCTGATCAAATCGCTCGACAAAGTCTCCATTGACGGTTTTGTGTTTCGGGTTGATATGCGTTTGCGCCCCTATGGCCAAAGCGGCGCGTTGGCGATGAATTTTGCAGCGATGGAAATCTATTACGAAGATCAAGGTCGTGAATGGGAACGCTACGCCATGATCAAGGCCCGCGACGTGGTGGGTGGTGCAGCGGGTGCATCCCTAATGCGTGATTTACGGCCGTTTGTGTATCGCCGTTATACCGACTTCTCAGCCATTCAAGCATTGCGCGATATGAAAAGCTTGATCACCCGTGAAGTGCGCCGTTTAGGCAAGCAGGACGATGTTAAGTTGGGTGCTGGTGGTATACGCGAAATTGAATTTATCGCTCAAGCTTACCAGCTGATATATGGCGGTCGTGATGAAAAACTGCAAACCCGCAGCTTGCGGCAGGTGTATCAACACCTCGATACAGCCGGTGCGTTACCTGAAAACGCCAGTGATGAATTACTCGCCGCGTATGTGTTTTTGCGTAATGCAGAGCATGCCATTCAAGCATTGAATGACGAACAAACCCAGCGTTTACCCAATGATGAAGATGGCCAGCTGCGCATTGCCTATGCATTAGGGTACGAGGATTGGGCGGCATTTATGGCAGCCTATGGCGTGCACCGTACCCGTGTGCGTGAACACTTTGACCACGTTGTTGAAGAAGTTGACGAAGAAACTGATGAAGTACAGCAGGCGTGGGCGGATGCATGGGCCAGTGATGACGTGACGCAGCTTCGTGATGAGCTGCAAGCCCATGGTTTTGATACTCATGAAACCAACTGCCTAGTTGAGCTGCGAGAGAACAAAACACTCGCCAAGCTCGATGACGTCGCACGTGAACGTGTGGATAAATTTGCCGAGCAGATGTTGGCCTGCCTGCAGGCGCAAACCCATCGTATTAACGCGGTTGAATTGATGGTGAAGCTAGTGGAGTCGGTGCTTCGCCGTACGACTTATTTGGTGCTCTTGAACGAAAACCCCAAGGCACTCGATCGCCTGATTACCATTGCCAGCGTAAGCACCTGGGTTATGCAGCAGTTGATTCATCACCCAGTGTTATTGGATGAATTACTCACTGAAAAAGGCCTGCGGCATGTGCCCGAGCCTAACGAATTACGTGAAAGCCTGCGCCAGCACTCACTGCGCATCAATGAAGATGATCTCGAAGACCATATGGATATGCTGCGTTACTTCAAGCTGGCGCGGCAAATGAACATTGTCGTGGCCGAGGCGACGGGCGAACTTCCCCTGTTTAAAGTGTCCGATTATCTCAGTTATGTGGCCGAGGCGATCCTCAACTATGTGTTGCAGCTCAGCTGGGATTTCATGGTGAACAAACACGGTTGCCCATCAGTCAGCGGTGAGCCTTGTATGGACACAAACTTTGCCGTTGTTGCCTATGGCAAGTTGGGCGGTATCGAGCTGGGCCATAACTCGGATCTTGATTTGGTATTTTTGTATCAGGGCTGTGATCAAGGCACAACGGATGGCGACAAGCCCGTCGACTCCCGCCAATTTTTTACCCGTTTGGGGCAACGCATCATTCATATGTTGTCAACGCGCACGCAGCTAGGGCAGCTGTATGAAGTCGATATGCGTCTGCGGCCATCCGGCGGCAAAGGCTTGTTGGTAAGTTCACTGGATGCCTTTGAGCGTTATCAGGATAACGAAGCTTGGACATGGGAGCATCAAGCACTCGTGCGTGGCCGTATCGTTGCCGGATCAATGGCTGTGGGCCAGGGTTTCAAAAAAATTCGCAAAGCGACCTTAATGCGCGAGCGTTCACATGAAGAGCTGGCGTGTGAAGTGATCAAAATGCGTAAGAAGATGCACGATAACCTGGCACCGACTTACGCAAGATCGCCAGCATCCGAGATATTTCATTTAAAACACAGCCGTTGGGGCATCGTTGATATTGAATTTATGGTACAGTACGCGGTTCTTGCTTGGTCGCGCGAACATCCGGAATTGACCCGATTTACCGACAATATCCGGATACTCGAACTGTTGGCAGACACCGGTCTGATCACCGAGTTTGAGCGCCGAGATGTGGTTGCTGCTTATCAAGCGTACCGCTCTTATGGCCATAAATTGGGGCTCAGGCAAGAGAAAAATGAAGCCCCCGCGGCTGATTTCTTACGTCACCGACAGGCTGTAAAAGCGCTGTGGTGTCGTTTGCTAGGTGCAGGTGATGATGAATGTCGGACCAATCTGGATGTTGCTGTTGAGTAACGTATGTTCCAGATCGCCGGCATTTTTCATGTGATGGCTAGGCGGTTTGTGAATCGTCGTTTGCGCAGCCATCACGGTTGTCGGTAACGTGGGAACGGGCTGGAAATGCCTGAAGCCAGTAAGCTGATACAACCCAGATGCGCGTAAAAACAGTACAATAGCGCAGCAAATACAGGTGTTGTTCGCTCCCGGTAAGTTGAGGGTGCGAGACATTTATCGTGAAATCAACGAATACGATAGAGCCTCCTAAGTGAGTGTGGTCGTGTTTGTTATAGGTCTTGAAATAGTCGTTTGAGTCGGAGCTAGAAAACAATGTCCATGGCTGATCGTGAAGGGGTAATTTGGTTTGATGGTGAATTGGTGCCATGGAAAGATGCCAAAGTCCACGTCTTAACCCACACACTGCATTATGGCCTGGGTGTGTTTGAAGGTGTTCGTGCCTACAACACGGCTGACCAAGGCCCATGTATCTTCCGTTTGAATGAGCATACCGATCGGTTGTTTCGTTCTGCTCACATTCTGCAGATGGAAGTTCCTTACAGCAAAGAAGAATTGAATGAAGCACAGCGTGCCGTTGTGCGTGAAAACAACTTGGATGAAGCGTACCTGCGCCCCATGTGTTTTTACGGCTCAGAAGGTATGGGCCTGCGTGCTGATAACCTTAAAGCACATGTGATTGTTGCTGCTTGGGATTGGCCGGCTTATATGAGCCCTGAAGCGCGTGAAATCGGCATCAAGGTTCGTACATCATCGTATACCCGTCACCACGTTAATATCTCTATGTGTAAAGCCAAAGCCAATGGCCATTACATCAACTCCATGCTGGCATTGCGTGAAGCACTAGATAGCGGCGCGGAAGAAGCTTTGTTGCTGGATAACGAAGGTTATGTGGCTGAAGGCAGCGGCGAAAATATCTTTATCATCCGCGATGGTAAAATCTACACGCCAGAGCTGACTTCCTGCCTTGACGGTATCACCCGTAACACCATCTTCCACTTCGCCAAAGAGCTAGGCCTAGAAGTTGAAGAGAAGCGCATCACGCGTGATGAAGTGTACGTGGCAGATGAGGCTTTCTTCACCGGTACTGCCGCTGAAGTACTGCCGATTCGTGAGCTGGATTCGCGTAAAATTGGCGAAGGCGTTCGTGGGCCGATTACGACAAAGATGCAGGCAATGTATTTTGATCAGGTGAAAGGCCGTCGTAGTCAAAACCCGGAGTGGTTGACTGCGGTTAAGTAATTGCCAACGCTCGTTACCTTCAAAAAAGCGCTGTTTAGCGCTTTTTTTTCGCCTTTGAATCGGGCATTTATATTTCTGCCGGGGCATCCGGTTTGGGCATCTATTCGTGCTTTGGCTAGACGAATTCCCCAGTATTGATGGCGTACTCGGGTAACTTCTTCTGTAAATCTTCTGCCATAAAACGCATAAAGCGACGGATGCTGGGTTGGTAGCGAAGATCTTTATGCGTCAATAACCAGATTCCTAATGTCGAATCGAACGGATCCAAATCTAGGGGCGTTAACTCTGTACGTTCAGCGGCTCGCAGCTCGGGTAAAAAACATGCCCCTGCGCCACCGGCCACGGCCTCTATGGCTAGGTCTGTGGCGTTGGTTTTGATTGAAACTCTGCCTTTGTCACCTAGGCTTTCAATCCATTGTTCAAATTGATTGCCAAACGCGGGCATCGCGAGTACCACCCAGTCTTCAATATCACTGACGTCATGCATCGATGGGTGCTCGGCCAGATACTGGCGGCTCACATAGAGCTTTTGCGGCAGGCTCAAAACCTGCCGGCCAACATAGTGTTCTGGTGGGTTATTGGTGTAGCGAATCGCGACATCGGCTTCTAGGCGAGATAGATCACTCAAGTTGATGTCTGCGGCGACATCAAGCTGGTACTGCGGGTATTGTGTTTGGAATTCGACGATGCTGCGCATCAGGGTTGTTGCCATGCTCGGCGACAAGGTTATGCGAATTGGGCTGGTGGTTTCTTCAATATTACCGGCAGCGGCCCGATGAAACGCGTTAGCACTGTCGTGCATTGTCGTTGCGTGTTCCAGGAGTTGTTCTGCTGCATCGGTCATTTGGTAGCCCGATGTCGAACGTACGAATAGTTTCACGCCTAATGTTTGTTCAAGTTGATCGAGTCGCCGTAGTACTGTGCTGTGATTGAGAGAAAGCCGTGCTGCTGCCTTTCCGATCGAGCCGCACTCATGCACGGTGGTAAATATCCGGATGTTGTCCCAGTTCATTATTTCTTTCCCTAACTCTAACTCAAGCCCTAACTCCGAGCGTTAGTCTCTGCTCATTTCTATATCTTACCGTTCTTCTTAGCTCATCCATATGCATATATGCAGAATCGATACGCGGGTATCGAGACTACTTATTGAATTCCTGCAAGGCTACGCTGGCCTTTGAATATGCTTTTCTATTCGCGTGATCCACTATCTTATTGAACGGAGTTATTCATGGGGACGCTACCCGATACCTATTTACAAAGGGCCTTTCGATTGTGGGCCGATTTCAGCTATCGCTACGCAATTTGGGTTATTGTCACAACCGGCCTGATCATGGTCGCTATGATACTCAGCATGGCAAACTTGACGATGGATACCTCTGTTGAGGCAAGATTGCATAAAGATGACCCCATACGGCAGCACTTTGATACGTTTCAGGCACACTTTGGTTCTGATGATGTAATTCTGGTCAGTGTGAATGCAGACAATGGCGTGGATAAAGACGCGATAGCTAACATTGCCGCTTTGCAGCAGTTGCTCGAATCTACTGAGCCTTATGTGCATGAGATTACGAGCACGATGAATGCGCGTTACACCTATGGTGTTGACGGTGAATTAATCGTGGAAGAATTGTTGGAAGATTACCCTCAGGTAGGCTTTAAACAACGATGGCCGCAAGAGACGCTTGAGGATTATTTACTAGCATCACCCAATTATTATAATCGGCTGATCAGTGCTCAGGGGAATGCATTAGCGCTTATCGTTGAACTTCAAACGCAGGTGAAAGATCCGGTAAGTGGTCAGTTTGTGGCCATTGATCAAGATAAAAAAGATGAAGCGGTTCGCGCCATACGTTCGCAGTTAAATAGCTTTAGTGAGCGAACCAATACGCGCACTGTGTTGGCAGGTAACCCGGTGATCCAAGAGACGCTAAATCGTTTGATTCTCAGTGATACCGGATTAACAACAGGTTTGGCGTTTACGCTAACACTTTTATTTTTGTTTGTTTTCTTTCGTCGTGTATCAGGGATGTTAATTCCCTTGGCTGTGATTAATGGATCCTTGATTGTCGCCATCGGCATGATGGCATTAACAGGCACGCCTTATACCCTAACCATGGGATCACTGCCGGCGATTTTAGTGGCGATTGGCGTCGCTGACTCGGTGCACATTCTTAGCTTGTTTTACCGTTATTACACTGATTACGGTATGAAAAAAGAAGCCGTTTTGAATGCGGTAAGTGTTTCTGCCCCAGCTGTGTTGCTGACGAGTTTAACGACGGGTGCGGGCTTTTTATCGTTTGTTGCGGCTGATCTTGCATCTATTACTGACCTCGGCGTTTTCACTGCGATCGCGGTGTTTACGGCTTTGATGCTCAGTGTCACGTTGATTCCTGCGTTATTGGCTGTCTCTCGCATCAAACCTGTGAATCAAAATTTACGGGCGCTACAGTGGGTAAATACATTAACGAACGCGTGTGTTCGACTGTCGATCGAGCACGCCCGTGTTATATCGGCGGTGGCGGTCGTTGCGCTGGTTGGCGGCGTCTGGCATGCGACTCAGCTTCGATTTTCTGACGATATTCTTGCGGTATTTCCACCCGATGCGCCGATTGTTAGTGATCAGCTTCGTTATGATGCCGACTATCATGGAGCGGGTAATTTTGAAGTTTTGATTGATAGTGGTGTTGATAACGGGGTTTTGAAACCTGAATTTTTGCAAAAGCTGGAGCGTCTCAGTGATGCGTTAACACATACCCATATTGCCGGAGTTGATTTTGATACGCCGTATTCTGTATTGAATATCATCAAAGAAACCCACAAAGCCCTCAATGAGAATGACCCGACGGCTTACGTGATTCCCGATCAGGCGGATTTGATTGCACAGGAGTTGTTGATATTCGAAATATCGAACGGTGATGATCTGCTCGATGTGGTTGATAGTGATTTTCGTTATGCCCGACTGACCTTAAAAATGACCTATGCAGACGGCGTTGTTTATCATGAGGTATTGGGTGAAATCGACAAACTGCTAATATCCGAATTCGGTGAAAATAGTGCGGTGGTAACGGGATTGACGGCCTTGCTTGGTGAATCGATACCGCGTGCGTTGAGCTCGATGTTGAAGAGCTACGCTATTGCGTTAGTCACCATTATTATTTTGATGGGCATCATGATGAAAAGCCTGCGTATCGGGTTGGTTAGCATGATTCCGAATTTGCTGCCGATAGTGCTTGTGATGAATGTAATGGTATTCGTTGATTGGCCGCTGGATCAAACGACGATCAGCGTCGGTGCAATTGCTTTAGGGTTGGTCGTGGATGACACGCTTCACTATTTGTTCCACTTTAAACAGGCGTATCAAAACCGAAACAGTGTTGCCAGATCGGCAATGATATCCGTGCGTGATTGTGGCCCTGCGCTTTTGATCACAACCATCATCTACAGCTCAGCATCATTTGGTAACGTTGTTTCGTCGATAAAATCTTTTCAGATGTTTGGCACGACGCTCGCGCTGATTACGGTATTGGCCCTGTTGATTGATCTTCTAGTGACGCCCGCGCTGCTGGTTGTGATGTTTGGAGGTAAGGAAAAACGGCGTAGAGAAGTGGATGAGGATGAAAAACCAGAAAGGTACCGCTCAATGAGTGTTTCGGACTAATCCGAACGTATTTACTCTTGGTAAATCTGGCTTGGTACGTGTTGTTTGTAGAGGGCCGCATTTCCCCCGATTGTCTAACATCGGTGGCAATGCAGAAATATCAGGGCTTATCTCTGTCGGGTTCGTGACGAGGGTGCTGTACCCCGGCGCTTATTCGCACCCCATGATAGCGCGATGAAGTTAGTTTGCCTTTTTTTTGTAAGGGCTCGGCTCGGATGGATCCGGGCGTGTTTTAAAACGTTTGTGTACCCAAAAATATTGGGTCGGGTCTTCTTGGCGCAGCACATCTTCCAGTGCTTTATTCAATAGCGTTGCATTGTTTACGTCATCATCATTGAAGCCGTCGTTAAACGGATCCAATACGGTGCCGACGTAATGGGTATCTTTGCCGGTACCGTAGCGAAAGTGGCTAAAGAACAAGACTTTAGCCCCTGTGACCTTGACCAGCTTGCCGATGGTTGTGATGGTGGCGGTATCAACACCAAAAAAAGGGGCAAAAACAGACCCCTTACGGCCAAAGTCTTGATCCGGTGCATACCAAACCACTTCACCCTTTTTCAGGTTTCGCACCATTTTTCGCATTTCGCGTTTTTCTATCAGGTGTTTGAAGTGTTGTTGGCGACAGGTATTCATCACATGATTGAACACCGGATTTTTGTCTTGTGCACGATAGGTAATGTCGACTTTCTTGCGAACGCCCATTACCCGGCCTGATAGATCTAACGTACTAAAGTGAGCGCCGACTAACAAAACGCCGCGGTCATCTTTGAGTGCGTCTTCGAGGATATCCAGGTTTTTGACTGTGCTTCGACGCTCGACGTCTTTATCACTGGCCCACCAACTGTAAAAGGCCTCAAGAATGCCCAATGTAGTGTTGATGACGATCTTTTTGACCATGGCGTCTTTGTCTTGCGGACTCAGATCCGGGAACGCAAGATCGACGTTGACCTCAGCAACGCCGCGGCGACTTTTAGCGAATTTATTCAGCACCAAGCCGATACCCACCCCGATCTTTTGCCAAATTGGTAGCGGCAGGCTGACCAGGCAACGCATTAAAAACAAGGCAATCCAAGTCGGAAAGTACTTCGGATGATAGAGCGGATTTATTTTCATTGTAGGCAGTTTTGGTGCAACGTAAAAAGCTGAAAGTATACTCGGGGTTTTATCGGTTTCAATGCCAATATCGACCGGCTGGCGGCTAATGCGCTACATTTTCATCATAAGATGACAGAATTATTATTGCCAAAAAGACTAATCCTATCGCCATATGGTGGTTGAGGTCGTTGCCAATACGCCTATATTTATGACCCCGATGGGTGCGATGTACATCGGTCTCAAAAAATAACCACAGGGTGTGAAGCATGAATGCGAAGCTTATGGAAAAGCTACCGATTGGGCTGTTGTGTGGCTATTGTCTGGTCGACGTACCTCAGCGCTATTATGCCGATGCGTTGTGGCGCCTGGCAAAAGCACAATCAACCAAAACGCAGAAGAAACATTCGGACAAAGGTTTTAGCTTATCCGGCCGTAAATCCGATAAAAAAGAGACACCCAATAAAACACAGCAATTCCTCGACCTTGATGTCAGCCTTTGGGTGCGTTGTTCATTCGCGCCGGGAAAACCCATCGGCTTAGTGATGCGTTATACCGATGCCAACGGTGAGCATGCCGTGTTAGTTGATGAGGAGGACACCCAAGGGGGATTGTCTGCCTTGTTGTCTGCGCGGATTCGCCTGCCTTATGAGGGCTGGGTGGATAATATGGCCTTGCATTGCACTGGCAGCAGTAAAAAGCACAGCTTGCATGCCGAAAGCTGGCACGTGAAGCGAATTACAGATGTTCCGCAAGAAAGCTGGGCATAGCGGTTGGTAGTATTGGCTACAACAGATTTGATAGCGGGGTCTGTGTGATTTATCGGCCCTGCTGACTAAGCGTTTGATGACCGAGCCGTTATTTTAGCTTTGATAAAATCATTGTGGTGGACATACAGCAGTTCACTGATTTTACGAATCGTATACTCTTCGTATTTATCTAATCGGCCATCGGCATAAGCAATGCGCCATAGTGCTTCGATCAGATGGGTTTTTTCCGGGTATTGGAAGTTGTCGTTGATTTGGCGGGTGAACTGATACAGATCGTTCGATTCTTTCACGGATGCTTCAGCATGAGCCAGTAATTCTTCGACATGACCGGCAGCGACATCGAATTCATTTTCCAACAGTTTGATCAGTTGCGCCCGCTCAAGCTCGCCGCCGTGATCATCTGCCACCATCACTTCAACGAGCAATGCCGCCGTTGCCAGATTCAATTCGTCTTCTGAGTGGGGGCTTGTGGATGTCAGGCTTTGCTCAAAAAACTGCTGAATGGCTTTAATCATCGGGGATCTCGTTATTGCGGTTCGTGTTTACTGTACTCTACTGCGAGGGCGTTAAAAATTGCCGGTACTTCTGGCGTATCGTCCGCAACATGTGCGAGGGCATCAGCATTGCGGTCGTAAGCGTCGAGTGCGATCAAGCCTTTTTCGGTAGCAGATTCAAAAATCGGTAAAACACCGAGAATTTGTTGGCGAATCACACCTTTTTCTAGCGGGTGCTTGGAGCTGCGTTCGCTAAGACGGTAGATGTACAGTAAGAACACATGCATGACAGTCTGTTCCACCGGCCAGCCACTAATCAGTCCGTGAATGCCGTGACGCACAAAATTTTTATCAATCAGGTATTCAACCGGAACACATTCAGCAAGCAGAAAGGTATAGCGCTGAAGGGCAGGGATATCGAGTTTGTTGAACTCATCATCAGTAAGCTCCGCCTTTGCGATGCCAATTGAGCTGATCAACAGTGGCGTGAGGGTTTTTTCGGTAAATTCTCGGGTTTTCTGGTCGCTCATCGGGCTTACTTCATTCTGGATATAAACCCGTTCATTCTATCAGAAATCAACTCTGACAGGGGGATATCAAATATCCGGTGCAACCATGAGCTTGAACTCTGGACGGTTTCCGCGGGCATCCACCACAACGATACATTCAAGATTGTTGAAGTGTTTGGCAACCAATTTGGTGTATTTATGGTCGCCGACGATAAACTCTTGGCGGCCCTTTTTGATCTTCAGGCGGCCTGTGTACTGATTGTTACCTAGATGCTGTAGTTCGGCGATGGGGTTGGCTTTGCTGCCTGATGGGTTGCTCACCATGAGTGTTAATTGATGGCCGTATTTGGGGGCGTCATCCAATGGGTCTTGAGCCCAGGCTTTGGCAATATTCAGTGCTGCTTCAGCTTGTGGTAGGTGTGCATTTTCGGCAATTAAACGTTGTTGTTTGTCGACGAAGCTTTGGTCTGTCATTTCTTGTTGCTGCACGGCTGCGCGCTCTTTAGCTTGTCGTTTTGCTGCTAGGCGATTTTTTTCTTGCTCTCGGGCTCGATTTTGCTGATCGAGTTGTTGCTGTTGCAGTTGGTGTTGCAGCTTTTCAGAGTTGGATTTCTTCAAGGCTAATTGGCGCTGTCTTTCGGCGGCAGCCTCAACTTCTCGTTGGCGGGCAATTTTGGCTTGTCGTTGATTTTCTTCGGCTTGTTTTTTCTGTTGGCTGAGTAACTGTTGCTGTTGGCTCTGCAAACGGCGTTGCTTGCGTTGTAAGTCTGTAATAGCACGGTTTTGCAGGGCGATACGGTCTTTTAGGGATTGGATATCAGCCTGCTTTAGGGCCTGTAATTGTTCATTGTTGGCTAGCTCCAGCTCAGTAACCTTGCGTCGATAGGCAACTTTATTGAGTTTTTCTTGGGTTTCTGCACTGTCGGGGTTTGCTGATAAAACTCGAATTTTTTTCGCTTGGCGATCCAACTGTTTCAGCGCAATTTGCTGATTCAAAACCTCAGTTTTCAGATTGCGGGCCGTCTTTTTTAACGTGGCTAAATCTTTAGTGAAAGTTTCATTCCGCGCTGTTTGCTGTTGTATCTCACCATCGATAGCACTTAGCTGGGTTTGTAGATCTGCGACAGAGGGGGCGGGTGATTGTGCCTGGGCGGATAATATGCCGAATGATACGAACAGTATAATCACTGGCAGATACTGTCGGAGCATATCCTTCAACCTTGTGTCTTTGTTACTAATGTCATTGTGGCGGCATTGAGCATTATCGTTATGTGACTCTAATCACGCATTATTTGCCTGTAGGGATCATAACAAGGCGGTCAAGCCAGCACAAACAAACACGGGGTCATAAGACCCCGTGTAAATTTAACTTGTCGTGTTCGGTTGTTGGATATTAGGTGCCGGTTGCCTGCTGAAAGTCGACCACAGTGTTACTGTTTTCCGCTGCATGGCGAGCCGCCCTGCGACCAGAAAAGACGCAGTCTGCAATGGATAGTCCGCTGACGTAGCCTCTTGAAGGAATGCCCACCGCGGTGCGGCCGATAGCATACAGCCCTTTGATGTCATCGCCGTTTTCTGTCACAACAGCGCCCGAGGCTTCGTTTACTTTCAGGCCACCCAATGTCAGGGACGGACAAGGCACATAGAAGTAGTCATACGATGCATCAATCGCATAAAACGGACCATTCTCGATAGCGGTCATGAAATCTTTGGGTTTACCCATCGGGTCAACATCATCGCTTTGCGCAACCGTGTTGTAAGCTTTGACCGAGTCGGCCATGGCTTCTGGGTCTACGCCGAGCTTAACGGCCAAGCCTCGAATTGAGTTGGCTTTTTTGCTGCCACACCATAGATACATTCCGCCGAGTAACACATGAAACCAAAGTGCGCGCTTGAGGGTGAGATCTTTGCGTGCTTGTTTGTAGGTCGCCTCATCAAGGATGACCCATGCCTTGCCGTCATGATCGCGCATCATGCGCTCACCAACTTGCGCGCCATATAACAGTTCGTTACAGATGCGTTTGCCGGATGGACCGACCAAAATGCCCTTGGCGAACGACGTTGGTGGGTTAATGAAACGCCAAGCAGAGACGCTATCCATCAATTCGGATTGGGCGCCAAGGTCGATTGCCATTTTAATACCAGAACCGTCATCCGCTAGGGTGCCAAGCGGGCTGCCGCCAACAAAGTTCGGTGCGTGCTCCTTGACCATTTTTTGGTTGCTGTAAAAACCACCGGTTGCCAATACTACGCCTTTATTGGCGCGAACATACAAGCTGCGGCCGCTGGCCATTTCCACTTTTTCACTGAGCATGCCCATTAAATTAAAGAGTGGCGGCCAGTACAGCGCCATGTAGCGAAGCAGTGTCGATAATTTATTGAGAACGCGATGGGTAATTTTGCCGAAAAAGCTGTCTTTAACTTCAATTGCTTTCAGCCCAATAACATCGCCATCCGTGTTGGTGAGTAATGACACCAATTTGGTTTGTGTGCGCACGTCGATGTCTTTTTTCAACACAGAGTCGCGTAGTGGTTCAAAAATAGCCGCGCCGGAGATGCCCTTACGATGACCGCGGTGACCACGTGCGGCCGGTGTTGCGTCTTTGTTATAAGGCGCAAAAGACTCGTTACCGGAGTAGTAAAAGAAGAAATGATCTGGCGGATAGGAGGTTTTGAAGGGGCAAAAGCTGGCGTCAAACGGAACACCGTTGGCTTCCATCCAATCAAAGTTGTCCACACTCTGATCGCAGAATTGTTTTAAGGTATCGTCGCTGACCGCACCTTGAACTTCACGTTTCAGATAATTAAACATGTTTTCCGGGCTATCTTCGATGCCGGCTTCTTTCTGTATTCGAGTACCGCCGCCAGCATAGTAGATGCCGCCAGATATCGTCGTGGCGCCGCCGCCTTGAAAGCGGTCGATCACCATGGTTCTCAATCCTTGGGATTCCGCTTCCAGTGCACAAGCAGCACCTGCGCCGCCAAATCCAGCAATGGCGAGGTCGGTCACTGTGTCCCAGCGGAATTTATCCGGCTGGTCGATGACCATGTGTTGTTCTTGGTAAGGCTCGCGGTAGCGAATTTTATCAATCAAAGATTTCAACATAGCGATTCTATTGCATGGTTTGGGGTACTGTTGGACAAGACGAAGGTGGGTTTGTCATACCTCGGTTGCCACCCTGGCAATTATCACTGATTAGTCTGATTTGACGCAAACAGCGTTGATATTGACCCTGGGAGACCGAATTCTAGCGTAAAACGCTTATCAAAATCATCCAAATGGACGATCTATTTTGGCTAAATTTGATGTGTAACAGGCCTTATCATGGTGTACAAAAGAATACTTACAGCTATGTAATAAAACACTCGGATGAAACGCCAAAATTGATTCGCAGAAGGGTGCTTTTTTAGGCTGAGTATTTGTTAATATTTGTTTGCCGCAACCGCCTGTAAAGCTCCTATTTTTTATGCAGTAATACAGATGAAAAAGACAGACAGTCGTTTGTTTGACGAACGTATGATCTAATTTAGTCAGATTAGAAAGGAATTCACTATGTACCCACCCGGTTTCAGGCAATCATGTAACAGGGTCGTTGATGAGGGACGACAGCGTCTTGGGCTGTCGATGGGCATTGTGTCCCGCATTCAAGACGAGCAATATGAAATCGTCGCAGTATCGTCAAAAACCGGTGTTTTTGTCGCCGATGAGGCTTTTCCGCTCAAGAAAACTTATTGCCGGGAAGTGGTTGAAACAGGTGTAACGCTAGCGCTTAATGCGATAGATTCCGATTCGACCCTGCACAATCACCCTCTTTATCAGTCGTTGCCCCTCGAAGCTTATATCAGTGCGCCGATATGCTTAGGCGGATCTGTATGGGGAACGGTCAACTTTAGTTGCATGAAACCGCGAAAAACAGCGTTTTCGATAGACGATATTACGTATGTCGAACTGGAAGCAAAGCGACTAGCACATATGCTTGAATCGGCAGGGTTCGGCACGGAGCGAGTGCGTCGCCCACATTGACTATTCGGTTTCTGCTGTCATTCCTGCATGAACACAGCGGATAAGACCTGTTGGGTATTCATTATCGAGCGCTTGGAATACGGCTTGGTAATTGAATCCTGGCGAGTCGGCATCATATTCTAGAAGTTTATCTTCGATAACATGTCTTTCAGCATCAGTGATATCAAGCACTTCACTGACGTCAATGTCGCCGCTTCGGATTTTTTCAGCAAGATGGGCGTAAACCAAATGAACTGGCATTGTGCGTTGTTGGCTAATCTGTGAGACGTCCATTCCTGCTTTAAACAGGCTGAATACCTCGTGCATTTCTGCATCGCGGGCATCATAGGCAAGGCTGCGGCGATCGTCGTCGAATTGTTCTAAAACCGTCAGAAACGCTTGGCCAAAACGATCCAGCTTGCTTTGGCCGACACCGCTAATGTTGAGTAGCGCTTGTTTTGTGGTGGGCAGGTAGGTGATCATTTCCATGAGTGTTGCGTCGTGGAAAATAACATACGGTGGCACGTTGTGCTCTTCGGCCAGTTGTTTGCGGCAACCTCGGAGCGCATCCCAGAGAGCGTGATCTTCTTCGCGTAACTGGTTTTGGGGCTTGGTTCGGCGTTGGCCAGCGGTTTTCTCTTGGATTTCTTTACGTAATTGCAGGGTTTCGTCACCGCGTAAAACCGGTCGGCTTTTCGCCGTTAAGTGTATGCCTCCATAGCCAGCCATATCGACATTCAAAAATCCGCGGGCAACCAATTGACGAAATACTGAGCGCCATTCGTTTGCTGTTAGATCTTTACCGATACCGTAGGTGGATACCGTCTGATGGCCCGCCTGACGAATTTTATCGTTGTCGGCGCCGCGTAGTACGTCAATTAGGTGCGCAACGCCATAACGCTGGCCTGTTCGGTACGCACAGCTAAGGGCTTTTTGCGCGGCTGTTGTGGCGTCCCAGGTTGGGGCTGGTTGTAAGCACGCATCACAATTTCCGCAGGTTTCTGGCGATTCTTCACCAAAATAATGGAGTAACGCATGACGTCGGCAACTGTTGATTTCGCAAAGACCCAGCATGGCGTCTAGCTTGTGACGTTCAATACGTTTGAACTGTTCGTTGCCGTCGCTTTGATCGAGCATCTGCTGCAGTTTGATGACATCTTGCAGGCCGTAAACCATCCACGCGGTTGATGGATTACCGTCGCGTCCGGCACGGCCGGTTTCTTGATAATAGGCTTCCAGGCTCTTGGGTAAATCTAAGTGGGCAACAAAGCGCACGTCGGGCTTATCAATACCCATGCCGAAGGCAATGGTTGCCACCATAATGATGCCGTCTTCACGCAGAAACCGCTGTTGGTGATGCGCCCGCAATGTTGCGGGTAACCCTGCGTGGTAAGGCAGGGCATCAAATCCTTGCTGGCATAACCACTCCGCTGTTGCCTCAACTTTTTTGCGCGAAAGACAATAAATCACGCCGCTTTCGCCATCGTGTTCATTTTTAATAAAGCGCAGTAGCTGCTGTTTGGTGTTCTGCTTGGTGGTGATGCGGTACTGGATATTGGGGCGATCAAAGCTGGCGATATAGGTCTTCGCCTGTTGCAAATGTAAGCGCTCGACAATTTCGTCGCGCGTGCGTTGGTCGGCGGTCGCTGTTAGCGCAATGCGGGGGACGTTGGGGAACGCCTCTTTCAGAATGCCCAAACTGAGGTAGTCAGCACGAAAATCATGGCCCCATTGCGAGACACAGTGGGCCTCGTCAATGGCGAATAGGGCGATATGGCATTGTTTTAATAGTGCTAACGTTTGTTCGTTTTTGAGACGTTCAGGGGCAAGGTAAAGCAGTTTGATCTGGCCTTGCCATATTTGTTGCTCAATGGCGCGCTGTGCGTTGAAATCAAGGGTGGAATTTAAGAAGGCAGCGGGAATACCTAATTGCTGCAGAGCATCGACTTGATCTTGCATCAATGCAATTAGTGGCGATACAACCACGGCTATGCCGGTGCGTGCTAAGGCTGGAATTTGATAACACAGGGACTTGCCGCCGCCGGTTGGCATTAATACGAGGCAATCCTGGCCGTCAATCAAGGCGTTGACGATAGATTCCTGCTCGCCCCGAAACGCCGGGTAGCCGAATGTTTGCTGTAATATGGCCTGTGCGGCGGGTGTTTCAGACATGTTGAGTAGCAGCAGTAGAGGCCTTCGTGGCCGGTGTTTTTAGGTTTTACGTCGTGTAAACGCGCCGCATCATACCGCTATTCTACTGATTGTTTAAGTGGCGGTATTTTGATGGTTCTTCAGGCCGTTTTTTCATGGCTGCACTGCCAACATATTTCGAAACTATCATCATTTTTTTCGTCGCATTCCGGGCACTGCCATTGGCTGTGTTCAGCCGGGTCAGTGATGATCGATAAGACTTCGGTGGCGCGCTGTTCATCGGCGTCGTTGAGCACCCACAGTTCAGGCCAGCAATCGATGGATGCAATTTCGCCAACACTAAAGGTGGAAAATTCGTGCTGTACTTTACAAGGAACTTCAGCGCCTTCGAGTAATTCTTTGGCGCGGTTAACTAGGGCAAGATTCGAGTGGGTGTAAACCTGTTTCATATACCATCCTTGCTCATTGAGAGCGCTGAAGCACGTTGACTGTTCTACCAGTGTATCAAGCAGATCATCAGAATGCTGTTGATGTGACTCAATATCTGATAACGAATTCGATACCGTTTAATGACGATCATCGAAAAGTCCGTTAAATCCTCGGTAAAACCGGTACTGTGGCCTAGCCTCAGTGTTGAATATGATGAATCACCCTGCAAGGAGCGCACATGGGTAGTTTCAAAGAGTTTGCGGTTTCGCTGGCATTTTTGGCGGTAACTGGGGCGATGGGAGGGATTGCTCTGGCGCGATGGTATGAGTGGATGGTTATTGTTGGCTGATGGCGCAAGCGGCTATGAAGCGTAGCGTGGTTGCCTTGAAACACACAGACACTCAGTATAAACCGTGAACGTCTGTGTATGGCTGGGTGGTTTCAACCTATTTTGGGATGATTTCAGACACAATATAGTTGCCGGAATAACGGTCGGTGTTGCTGAATATAATTTGTCCTTGCCCATCATAGGTCGCTTTTTGGCGCACGGTATCGCCGCCTTTGTAGCTATAGGGCGCCCATTTTTTACGGTTTTTATAAACCTCCCAAGTATCCGGCTCGCCCAAACGATTTTTGACTTCCTCCAGCGTCATACCGCGGGCGATATCTGAAAACGTCCCTTCTCCATGTTTTACGGTTGATTTCGCCGCCGGCGCAATCTTTTCCGCCATTCCATGTTGATACTGCTCGCCTTTCGGTTCTTTTAAGGTTTTGTAGGCTTTTTTGGCGTACTTTCTTAGCTTTTTCGGGGCGTCACTTTCAGCGATTTGTTTCAGCATTGTGTAGTAGCGGCCGTTGCCTGATTGGGACAGCGCTTTGGTGGCCCATGCTAACCCATCGATATCATGTTTTGTTGCGGTAGGTGAGCGCTGGATCAATTGCTCCGCTAGCTGATCCAATACTTGTTGATGATCTTCATGGTATTTATACATGTATTTAGAGGCTTCTTTGATGCCTCGCACGCCTTGTTCATTGATCAATTGAACGTAGCGTTGTTCTTCCGCATCCAGTGCGAAAGCCTGGGTGCAGATTAGCAGTAAGGCAACAGTAGTGATGTGTAGTAGTTTCATAGAACCCCCGTAGTTCGAACAGTCTCTCTATGCTCAGTAGCGGCAATTGAGCGGGCGATATTAAACAACAAGTGTGTATAGAAATCTTGCACCGTATGGATGAAAACGCGCGTTATTGTTATTCACAATGTGATAACGAATGTGTTCTGCAGACCTTCGTTCCCGCCGTGGGCAACTATACTCTGCGTTGATGGGGAATTCGGCACGATTGAGGCAATGCGCCAGTAAGGGAATGACTATGCACCGGAAGTTCTGTTTGTCTGCGCTGGCAATAACTATCGCGTTAGGTTTGTTGGCATGCTCTGATCAGGATTCTCGCACCGCGCTAGGCACCTTGGAACGCGACAGAGTGGCATTAACCGCGACAGCCAATGAACTCGTAGTCGCTTTACCGGTTGCTGAAGGCCAGTGGGTGGAAGCCGGGCAGCTACTCGTGCAGTTGGATCCGCGTCAGCAGTCGGCGCAAGTGGATAACGCCAGTGGGCAGCTCGGCCAAGCACAAGCCAACATGACTAAATTAATCAACGGAGCGCGTATTGAAGATGTCGAAGCTGCGCGCGCACGTTTCGCCAATGCCGAAGCCGCTGAAGCGCTGGCGCGGATTGAATATCAGCGCATTAAGCCATTGGCAGATCAACAATTGGCCTCTAAAAATGACAGAGACCAGGCATTGGCCCGACTCGATGAAGCCTCCGCGAATCGTGAAAATTTCAGACAACAATTGCTCGAACTCGTCAATGGCACACGAATAGAAGACTTGGAACAAGGCGCGGCTGAAGTAGCGGCGGCGCGTGCTAATGTAAACTTACAAAGCGTCATCCTCGACAAACTGTCTGTATTCGCTACCCGTGATGGCTGGCTGGATACCTTGCCCTGGAATTTGGGGGAGCGAGTAACTACCGGCAGCCCCGTTGCGATTCTTTTGGCCGGAGGGCCTTATGCGCGCATCTATGTGCCTGAGCCGCTTCGCGCCGAAGTTAGCATCGGTGATATGCTACCTGTGCATGTTGATGGGGTTGCCAAGACATTCACTGGGCGATTGGCATGGATATCAACAGAACCTGCATTTACGCCTTATTTTGCATTAAATCGCGAAGAACGAACGCGGCTGGTCTATCTGGCAGAAGTACGGCTCGGTGATGATGCCCGTGCGTTACCGAGTGGCGTACCTGTTCAGGTTGTATTGCCGGAGCCAAGCAAGATGGCGTCGCAGTCGAACAATACGTCTAGCGAGCCTTCGCGATGATGGATACAACCAACGATCTGGCGATTGAAACTCGCCAGCTAACTCGGCGATTCGGCAAGTTTACCGCCGTAGACAAGCTCGATTTACAGATTCCCAAAGGTTGTATTTATGGCTTTTTAGGGCCTAACGGCTGTGGCAAATCGACCACGATACGGATGTTGTTAGGATTGCTAGAGCCGACGGAGGGCGCTGCAACTGTGTTGGGGCTATCGTTACCGGCTCAGGCGGAAGCGTTGCGTACACATGTTGGTTACATGACTCAGACGTTCTCTCTCTATACCGAATTAACGGTATCTGAAAACCTCAAATTCGTTGCGAATGTTTATGGCCTTAGTCATCGTCAACAAAAAGCGCGGCTTGAAGAACTCCTGAGTATCTATGATTTGAACGCCAAGGCTCACGAACAAGCAGGAAGCCTGAGCGGTGGCCAGCGCCAACGATTAGCATTAGCTGCGGCAACCTTGCATAAGCCCCAGTTGCTGTTTTTGGATGAACCGACCTCAGCGGTTGACCCAGAAAATCGGCGCAGTTTTTGGGAGCAGCTGTTCGATTTATCCGATGCGGGTACAACGATACTAGTATCGACGCATTATATGGATGAAGCGGAACGGTGTGTCAGCTTGGCGATACTGGAGGCCGGTGTTTTGCGTGCCGAAGGGTCACCTCAGAAATTGATGCATGATTTGCAGGCTAACGTAATCGAAATAGATGGCACCGATTTACGTCAGTTAAAACAGCACCTGCTGCGCCTTGATGATGTGATCTCCGCTGCGCAACAAGGCATCCGCCTGCGAGTATTGGTGAACAACCGAGTTCAGGATCCAATTACCTGGTTAAGGCAGCAATCAGCCTTAGTAGATGGTCAAAAGCGACATTTGACGCAGGTGCATGCCAGTCTTGAAGATGTGTTTGTGAATTGTACCGGTGCTGTTGCGGCAACACAGGTGCGCTCATGAAGTCTCTATGGCGAATCAAAGCGATTATTTTTAAGGAATTAGTCCAGCTACGCCGTGATCACATGACATTCGCGATGATTGTGATGATTCCTATCGTGCAATTGGTGTTGTTTGGTTACGCGATCAACACGAATATTCGGCATGTTCCTGCGGGAATTATTGATTTAAGCCAAACTGAACTGAGTCGGCGTATTGTTGAAACCGTTAAGGCGACGCAGATTGTTGATTTTGTTGAAAGCTATCACAGTGTCGCAGAGGGTGAAATAGCCATTACTCGCGGTGATGTGAAAGCCGTATTAATTATTCCCGCCGATTTGAATCAGCGCTATCAGCAGTATCAGGCTTGGCAAAATGGCCAGTACCCGCCCCAGCACCGCGATACGCAGCGTGAGTTTGCGCAGTGGATTGCTGATGGCACCGACATTACCGTCGCCAATGTGATCAAAAGTCTGCGTAATTTACCGGTATTGCCACTGCCCAAAGACAGCGCAGATAACAGAACCCCGAACCGTTTTCAGGTTGTGCTGTATTTCAATCCGGAACAGCGCACACCGGTGCATATCGTGCCTGGGCTGGTCGCGGTTATATTGAACATGACAATGGTGATGTTTACATCATCCGCCATTGTGCGTGAGCGTGAGCGTGGCAATTTAGAATTCTTGATAGCGACACCGGTGCGGCCGATGGAGCTCATGATTGGCAAGATCTTCCCATACCTGTTTGTCGGTTTGCTGCAAATGGGGCTGATATTGGGGGTTGGTTATTTGCTGTTTGATGTACCTATGATCGGCAGTGTCTGGGTGTTGTTATCCACAACCTTATTATTTGTTTTATCCGCATTAACATTAGGGTTATTCATCTCGACGGTGGCCAAAACACAGCGGCAATCGATGCAAATGACAATTTTTGTGATGCTACCGTCCATTCTACTGTCAGGTTTTATGTTTCCTTACGTCAGCATGCCAAAGCCGGCACAGTGGATCGCCGAAATCCTGCCGGTGACACACTTCGTTCGTATGGTGCGCGGCGTCGTGCTGAAAGATGCCGGATGGAGTGATTTTACCAGCGACGCCCTGTGGCTGGTTGGATTTATGGTGGTTATGCTCGTTATTAGCATGGCCCGGTTTAAAAAGCGCCTCGATTAACTCGTTTGTTGACCGTTCGTTTTAATCTTTCTCCAAGTTGCTTTTAAATCGTCAGGCATATGTGCGTACAATGGCCGCAGTTGTCTTTTGAAGGAATTACCACTGTGAAACAATTAAATGGCCTGGATGGCGTAATGATGCTCGGGGATATGTTTAATTTCCCGCTGCATATTGGTGCTTTGTTTGTCTATGATCCATCAACCGCGGCGCCGGGCAGCTTTGGCTTTGATGCCGCGAAATCGCTGCTTAGCGATATTATCGAACACCAATTACCGATTCTGAAATGCAAATCCCAGGCCCTCGCATTTGGAGTAGATAATCCTTATTGGGTAACCGATGATAATTTTTCTTTGAGTCATCACCTTGAGCGTGTTGCTCTGCCTAAACCCCACGATTGGCAGCAAGTATACGAACTGGCCGAAACCTTTCATGCGCGACCACTTCCGATGGATAAACCTTTATGGGAGGCCATGTATATTGAAGGGCTCGATGGATTGGAAGGTCATCCTGAAGGCTGTGTCGGTTTGCTGATCAAGCTTCACCATGCGGTTGCGGACGGTAAAACGGCCATGCGTTTATTTACGTCATTGCATACGCTTTCGGCGAATACCGATGCGGAACGTTTGATCGAAGAAATGCCCGATCAACAAGAGCATTACCAGCAGCCAAGCTTTATGTCGCGTTATTACCGCGCCTACTGGCATAACCTTGCACGGCCATTGAAAATGACCGCCAGCTTAACTGGAATTTTGCCCAAGCTACTGCGCAGCGATGGCGAAAAAGATGCTGAGCAAACAGTGGAAAAAACAACTGGGGGTGTTCCGCCAACAGTATTAAACACTGTGCCCGACAATGAGCGTGTTATTGGCCATATTGGATTAGATAGCAAAGCGGTGCGTAAGCTGGCAAAGAAAACCGATGCCACCATCAATGACATCGCCTTGTGTGTTATCGCCGGCGCAATGCGTGAATGGATGTTGGATAACGACTGTTTGCCTGAGCAAAGCCTGGTGGCCGGTATTCCAATTGATACCCGTAAGGAAAACGCCAACCATGAGATTGGCAATCAGTTTAACTTTGCCTTTGTTCGCCTCTACAGCCAGATTGAGTCGCCAAAACATCGTTTGCACGCGATTTCAGGTGCGGCGAGTGAGAGTAAATCAGGGAGTCGCAAGCTTGGGCCGAAAGCGTTTTTGTCCGTAATTGACAATATCTACCCTGCATTGCTGAAATGGGGGGCGACACGGCTGGTTGAGAATGGCGTGTTGAATAAACTACCGCCCATCGTCAACACCGTGGCGTCTAACGTGCCTGGTCTACAGGCTCCGGTCTATTTTTGTGGTGCACGCTTGGTAGATTACATCGGGCTAGGGTTTCTTGCGCCCACTATGACGTTATTTCATGTTATTTCGAGTACTGAAGACCGCATTAATATCAGCTTTGTGGGTTGCCCTTCGACGTTGCCAAATCATGATGCGTATCGACAGGCGTTACAAAATAGCTTTGACGCCTTAGAGGGTGATGTTGCCAGCAATGGTTAATGCTGGCGCGTCGCTGACGTGTTGGTTTGACCGAGGTGTTTGCTGAGACTGATCGCGCCACGAATGGCGCCCAGTTCGTATCCAGTTGCCTGATCATTCGGGTAGTGGTGTTGTAATGCAGAGGTTACGGCAGGCGCCAAATTTGTGCCGTGGCAGGTTAAACAAACGCCTCCGGTGACTTGGGCTTGCATAAAGCGGTAGTTACCGTTATCGATGATTTCTGCATTCAATGCCTTGGCTGCGTCACCGCTTTCGAGGCGTTTTTCGAAATCCAATAGTTGTGTTTTTTCCCACTGATCGGGTGTGGCAGCGGGGTTGCGCGTATTCAAACTGACCCTTTTGATTGCCCAGCCACTGTCTGTCGACAGCTGTTGGGTAATCTGCGGGGCGACGTCAGCGCAGACTTCAATCGCATTGACTGGGCCGCCTTGTTGTAAGGCGGCTTTCAACTGTGGTTTCAACTGAGATACAAATTGCTGCGTCAGTGACTGGGCTTGTTCACGCAAGTGATTGATGTTGTTTGGTTCTGCCACTGATGTTGCGGTGTCGTGTGCCAGTGCCCCCGCACTGGCAAAAGCGAATAAAACAGGTAGGTATCTGGTTCTCATAATACGATCTCTGGGGCCGACGAATAACAGCTTACCGGCTAACGCTTAGCGCACATAGCGACTGGATCAGGAACGCAGCTGTTGTGCCAGTTTTGTAGCTTGTTTGGCTGCTAATGCATAGATCGATAGTTGAGGATTGGTACCTATGCTGGTCGGAAATACCGAGCCATCAATCACTGAGAGTTGATCCAGATGGTGGTAACGGCAATCGCTGTTAACCACACTGGTTGTTGGGTCTTCTCCCATGCCACAGCCCCCCATCAAATGTGCGCTGCCAATCAATACGTCGTATTTTTGGTAAGTGAGCTGCTCGATTTCTTTTAGCATATCTGCAAAGCTGGATTGCCAGCGGGCCTTGGCGTGGGCCAGTTTGACGCGTTTGGCACCGGCAGCAAACTGGATTTCGGCCATGCTTCGGTGTGCGCGTTTAATTCCGTCCCAGATATAATCCGTGATGGGGTAATCGAGTAGTGGTGTGCCTTGGTCACTCAGCTCTATGTTACCGCCTTGGCTTTGTGGATGAAAACCATCGCGCAATAGCGCCAGAACACTCTGTAGGTGGGGCAACTGGCTCATTGCTTCATAATGAGCCAGGCCATCACCGCAGAGCAGTGCTGCAGTAAACCCCGGATGCAGTGGCGGAACCTCAAGTTTATAGCCCATCGGGCCGCTGACCCCTTGTTTCCAGATGAAGTGATCTGTGTAGATGGATTGTGGCGCGCCGTAATACGGGGCAATAGTTTCATCAAACTGGGCAAAACTGAAAGGCGTCGGGTGGATAAAGGTGCGTTTGCCGATGCGTGTGTGTGGGTCAGGCAATTGTGACCGTAAAAGCAGGCCAGGGCCGTTGATGGCGCCAGCAGCAACGATGGTATGCCGCGCATTGATTGTAAACGCGTTTGATGCAGTCGTTGCATGAACCTTGGCTCCGGTCGCTTTGTCGCCGTCGCGGGTTAAGGTTTCGGCGCGGGCATTGAAGATCAGCTGGGCACCATGATTCAAGGCATCAGGAATCGTGGTGATCAACATGGATTGTTTGGCATTGGTTGGACACCCCATGCCGCAGTATCCCAAATTCCAGCAGCCTTTGACATTTCGTGGAATGGGCTCGGCTTCGATACCGAGTTTGTGGCAACCCAGCTTGAGTGCATTGTTGTTGGCATTGGCTAACAACCATGGGCTGATGCCGAGTTGTTCTTCGATTTTCTCAAACCACGGGGCAAGCGCTGCCTCATCAAGCCCTTTTACGCCAAATTCGCTGGCCCAGTATTCCAGCGTCTTTTGTGGTGTTCGAAATGCTGAGGTCCAGTTAATCACGGTAGTGCCGCCGACGCAGCGACCTTGTAGCAGGCTGATGGTTTGATCTTTGGTCATGCGTGCGCCGGCTTCTTGATAAAGATCATGATAAGCCTGGTTTTCCTGCATTCGAAAATCGGTGACCGTTTTTAGCGGGCCTTCCTCAAGAATAACAACCTTGAAGCCTGCCTGGCTCAATATGCCTGCACTTATGCCGCCGCCAGCGCCACTGCCAATGATAAGGATATCGGCGTCGATCTTGGTGCCAGGTGTGAGTGTGTTTGCATCGGTGACTAACCAATCCGGATTTTCGGCGTAGATGTCTTTGATGCCTGTGATGGTCGGTAATGTCATTGTCTAGCTCCCGACGATTGCGTTGGGGCCAGGGTAGCCGGTATGGGATGTTCGACTAAGGCTGCTGTACCAATTGATTTGGGTCATTCGTGTTATCGCAAGATAGGCTTTACGTTTCAAACCGAGTGAAGAATCGCGCCAGGAACTGAGTATCTGTGTAATGTCCGTCTGAGAAAGCGCAGTCAACGCGCGGGGTGAGCCGGTTAATACCCACCGTGCCGGTAACATTGCCAAGAGATTAAACAGTAACATCAGCTCTTTTTGGGCAAATGGTGATAACCGGCTGGCCATGGCATCAAAATCGACGAGACTGCTCTGAATTTGTGCTTCGCGGTTGTTTGGTGATTGACCGGGCGCTTCATTCGTTGGTGGTAAGCCGATAATAGCTGGGGTAAGAGCACTCAATGTGACGAGATCTTGAGGGCGTAGAATCAGGAAACCGGCAGCAGCTTGTTGTGCGCTACAGCCTGTTTGTGTCGCTACCAGCCCACTACTGAGAAGCGTTGCACATGAAAGCATGCCAACTTTAAGAACAGTACGACGCCGAATCAGAATACCATCATCAATGTTATTAGTAGGTGTAGTTTTTTTCATGAGCGATCACAGCGACACAGCCGGTCGGTTGTTGAAATCTATCGACAAGACTACATCAATTTCTGTCAGAACCAAATTGGCAGGAGCGATGCTTTTAATCGTGGTCGGCCTATTGCATCCAGTCGGGATAGGGTGTTTCTTCCAGAAACCCGATACTCCAAAAGGAGCTTGCCAGAAAGCCGGCGACGGCAAATGGGGCTGCTATTTCCAAAATCAGGATAGCGGCAAGAAAGTACAACCAATAATCCCGAACGATTTTCAGGCGTGCTTGGTAGGGTTTTAAAAAACGGCGCCGGTGTGGACAGCAGGCATCAGGCAAATGTGATATGCCGGTATTGTATTGCCAAAAATCGAAAAAACGGCGAGCCAGGCTTTTGTGTTGCGAAGTCATCCGGTTGTTCTCGTGTTTGGGAGGCGTCTCGCAAGTATAGGAAAGCATCTCGGCAGTGAACCCGAGAGGTAACATTTTCTGACCGACGTTAGATAAACGTGCGGGTATTGGTTATGTTTGCCAGCAGATAAACGGTTAGGAATTCGTCAATATGCAACTGCAATGGCTTCTCTCTTCGGCACTAATACTGATGATGTTCGCCATGGGGCTAGGTCTTCGATGGCAGGATTTTACGCGCCTGATGCGTCAGCCGCGTATTACATTGGCGAGTTTAGCGGCTCAAATGCTATTGCTGCCCTCGCTTGCAATCGCGGTAGCCCTAGGGTTTGGTTTGGGCGCTGCGGCAGCAGCAGGATTGCTGCTGGTTGCTCTTTGCCCGAGTGGTTCAACCTCGAATTTTTTTACTCGCCTCGGGCAAGGAAATACAGCGCTTTCGGTGAGCTTAACTGCGATCAATAGTTTGGTCAGTGTGGTGACGATTCCGATTGTGTTTTTGAGTGTCGCCCCATTGCTGGGTTATCAAGGCTCAGGCGTGACCTTGTCATTTTTTTCGACGGTCGAAGATATCGCGTTGCATACCTTGCTGCCTGTGGCCGTGGGTATGCTGCTGCGCGGTTTGGCGCCGGGTCTCAGTCGTCGCATCGAAACCGGCGTTGTTAGTCTGTCGAGTGGGGTATTTTTTATCGTTGTTGCGATTTTGTGGTATCAAAACTGGGGCAATATTGTGCGTTCGTTCGCCACCACGGGTGTTGCAACCATGGTTTTATTGGGCTTAGCAATGGCAAGTGGGTGGTTTGCCGGGCGAATTATTAAAGCGTCTCAGCGGGATAAGTTTACGATGATGATTGAGGTTGGCATTCAAAATGGCGCATTGGCGTTTTTTATTGCTGTCAATCTGATGAAAGACCCGACGCTTGTCGGTGCTCCCACTGTTTATACCGTTGCTATGGTGTTGGCTGCGATTCCAGCCGTGCTTGTGAGGCGTTTTCTCTAGCCGGAAAAAGACACTACTCAGCGCGATCCATAGGCTGCTCTTCCTCGGTGGGTAGCCATCCAAATACCGCCATGCAGGTTGTTGCGACATCCGTCATCTCATAGGTAAAGTGCATGGATTCAGCCGACTGATCAACGCAAAAAACCAGCCGTTCGGCATACGGCTTAAGCGCATCCACAGAGCCTTCGTCATGCACCGCAGCAACTGCGACGGGGCTCCTTCTCAGCCAATCGGCGGCTGTTGCAAGTTTGTTGGCATAGTTACCTGATAACCACCCGAGCTTATTGGTATCGGTTAACACCGGCTGTTCGTGCCAGGGCTTTTCTTTAATCCAGCGTGTTTCTAATGCCTGTACGTTTGTGATCAGGCTAACGGCAGTTAGAAGCATGCAGATGCGTATCGACATTTTCATTAATGGATTTCTGGTAACGACAAACAATTTGCATCTTACGTAAAGGCAGCAAGAAGGCCAATAGGCTTGGCGTTATAAACTATTTTTCGGTTTCCACGAAGTCAAAATTTTCAACTAGTCTTAGAAAATCAAGCGGGGTTCCGCAGGGTTGCTAACAGTTTGAAGGATTATCGGGCAAACCAATGACGACTATTCAGGGGATTGTGGCACATACACATCATCGTGTTGCGAAGCATTTGGTGGAATTATTTCATCACACGAGTCGGTGCGTTAGCCTACAGACAAGAAAGCCAATTAAAGCGCATGCTAATCGGCTAATTCAGCGTAAAAACAGGCTTTACTGGCTGTCTTTGCTTTTTGTTCTTATGCCTGCTCAGTCGCAGGCAAGTGAAGATGAAGCATTTAATGCACAGAATTTGGCCATCGAGTTGATCAATCGATATCCTGAATATCCGGTTGTTCGTGGCTTAACCGCTGAGAAAACAGCGCAAATAAAACGTGGCGAGTATATTGCGCAACTGGGTGATTGCATTGCCTGTCATACCGCCAAAGAATCGAACGCGATTCCATTTTCTGGCGGATTGCCGATTCCCACGCCTTTTGGCACGTTTTATACCCCGAACATTACGCCAGATAAGCAAACAGGTATCGGTCAATGGCGTTTTGAAAAATTCCGCGATGCTATGCGCTATGGCATCGATGTGCACGGACGAAACTACTTTCCTGCTTTTCCCTATGTCTATTTTACGCAAGTCTCGAACGACGACCTGCGTGATCTTTGGGCCTATTTACAGGTGATTCCTCAAGTGTCTCGATTGGATCAAGGCGATACCTTGCCATTCCCAATTAATGTTCGGCTTTTTCAAAGTGTATGGAAGAAGCTGTATTTTAGGCCGATGGTGGGTGGTTACCAAAATGATAAAAACCAATCCGAACGTTGGAACCGAGGGCGTTATATCGTCGAGGGGCTCGGCCATTGTGCGATGTGCCACAGCCCATTGAATGTACTCGGTGCAGAAAAAGCAAAATATCATCTGACGGGTGCATTTGTTGAAGGTTATTGGGCACCGGATATTACACGTCGCGGGTTAGGTAAAATTCCACACTTTGAAGTGTCGGATGTATTCATTGAAGGCAAGTTGATCAATAACGCGGGCGATGTGCGCGGGCCGATGGAAGAAGCAAACCATGACAGCCTGCGCTATCTGACGAAAGATGATCAGGATGCGATTGTTGATTACCTGATGTCGGTAGTGAGCGATGATCCAAGACCTGTCGGTCATTACAAAGCCTCTCAGAATACACTGGCCAGTGGTCATCAAGTGTTCGAAAACGTCTGTTCAATCTGTCATGTGAATGGCGAAACCGGTGCGCCTAAAATTGGCGATGAGGCGACCTGGGAATACAGGCTCACCAATAAAGGTTTAAACGCGTTATATCGCCACGTTATTGATGGCTACAACAACATGCCTGCGCGTGGCGCGTGTGAAAGTTGCACGGATCAACAGATCCGTAATGCGGTTGATTACGTGCTGTATCACAGCTTCGGCCCAAGCTACTGGGAAGAATTCAAACACCCAACTAAACGCAGCCGCCCGCAACGTACGAGTGTTGCGGTTGGAAAAACAGCGTATGAGGATCATTGTGCTTCGTGTCATGACAGTGGCAAAGACGATGCGCCGAAGATTGGTGACATCGATGCCTGGAAGCCAATTCTTGAAAAAAATATGGAAGTTCTGATTAGCCACACAATGCATGGATACAAATCGATGCCTGCCAATGGCGGATGTGAAACCTGCACCAAATCAGAAATTATTGCAGCAGTGAAGTATCTGGTACAGAAAAGCCAAGAAGGCAAAGACTTTGATCTTTGGTGATGGCATTCAATTGCATTAAATGGGTATATACGGCAAACATGGATAGTCTTGTGAACAACTATAAAATCCGTCGCTGCTTGGCCGCCGGGCTGCTGTTATTAGCAGGTTTACCCGCAAGAGCCGAATGGCAGCTGAATATGACTCCGGGCGTCACGCCGATAAGCCGGGATGTTTTTGATTTACATATGATCATCATGGGCTTTTGTCTAGTGATTGCGATCATTGTCTACGGTGCCTTGATCTACTCAATGTTCAAGTTCAGGCACTCTAAATACAAAGGCGACGTCGGTGACACGCATGAGCATCTTTGGCTTGAGATTGTGTGGACGGTCATTCCGTTTTTTATTCTCGCTGGTATGGCGTGGCCTGCAACCAACGTACTGATACGTATGAACGATTTTAGTGAGGCGGATGTGACGGTCAAGGTCACAGGGTCGCAATGGAAGTGGCAATACGAGTACCTAGATCAAAACATATCTTTCTTCAGTCGGCTCAAAACACCACTGGATCAAATCTACAATCAAGGGCCAAAAACTGAATGGTATCTGTTGGAAGTTGACAATCCAGTAGTGCTGCCGATTAACCAAAAAGTGCGATTTTTGGTGACATCAACAGATGTTATTCATAGCTGGTGGGTGCCGGCGTTCAGCGTTAAGCGTGATGCTATTCCCGGATTTCTCCATGAGGCAGTGGCATATATTGAAGAACCAGGTACCTATCGTGGGCAATGTGCGGAGCTTTGTGGTGTTAATCACGGCTTTATGCCGATCGTGGTACAAGCAGTCAGTCAGCCAGAATTCGATAGCTGGGTGGCAAAACATGAAGGGCAATACAAGTACGAACAGGCGGTCAGTGACTGGAACATGATGACTGCGTTGGATCGAGGTAAACAAGTCTACGAACAGAATTGTGCAGGTTGCCATGGCTTTAACGGTGAGGGCATTGGCAAGTTATTTCCGGCACTCAAAGGGAGCTCCGTTGCCGTTGGTGGTAACCCTGATGAACATATTGATCTGGTGTTAAGAGGGGTAAAAGGTTCGGCGATGCAATCGTACGCGAACCAACTGACAGATGCCGATATGGCTGCGGTTATTACTTACGAACGGAATGCCTGGGAAAACAATACCGGTGACTTAGTGACGCCGGATCAGGTGAAAAAGAGACGTCAGGCGATACAGGTAGTGCAGAAATGACCACGGAAATGCAGGCGCAAGATCCTCACAACCCTGAGCATCACCATCATGACCACGGCTCTGGTGTGCTCGCGTATATCAAGCGTTGGGTATTTACCACAAACCACAAGGATATCGGCACACTTTACCTGTGGTTCGCCATGGGCACATTTATTTTTGCCGGGATTCAGGCGCTTATCATTCGTACCGAGTTGTTCGCGCCTGGTCTGGCTCTGGTTGATCCGAATCTCTATAACACATTGACGACCATGCATGGTCTGATCATGATTTTCGGATTTTTAATGCCAGCAGGTGTTGGGCTCGCAAACTGGCAGATTCCGATGATGATCGGCGCACCCGATATGGCCTTGCCGCGGTTGAATAATCTAAGCTTTTGGATTTTGCCTTTCGCGTTTCTCTTGATGGCGAGTACGTTTGCCATGGATGGCGGCGGTCCGAATTTCGGATGGACGTTCTATGCACCGCTTTCCACGACCTATGCGCCACCAAGTACAGACTTCTTCATTTTCTCCATCCATATGTTGGGTATCTCTTCAATACTGGGTGCATTGAATATTGTCGTAACGATCTGGACACTGCGCGCGCCAGGTATGACGTGGTACAAGCTACCTATGTTTGCATGGACTTGGCTGATTACGGCATTTCTGCTGCTAGCTATCATGCCGGTTCTTGCTGGAGCAGTAACCATGATGCTGTTTGACCGGAATTTTGGCACCAGCTTTTTTGATGCGGCCGGCGGTGGTGATCCGGTGCTATTCCAGCATTTATTCTGGTTTTTTGGTCACCCAGAGGTGTATGTACTGATTTTGCCGGCGTTTGGTATTGTTTCGAGCGTTATCCCAACCTTCGCACGCAAGAAACTCTTCGGCTATCACAATATGGTTCATGCGACGATTGCCATTGCCTTGTTGTCGTACATCGTTTGGGCGCATCATATGTTTACTGCCGGAATGCCGCTTTCTGCAGAGCTTTTCTTTATGTATACGACCATGTTGATTGCTGTGCCGACAGGTGTGAAAATTTTCAACTGGGTCGCGACAATATGGCGCGGGTCACTCAGCTTTGAAGCCCCGATGTTATTCTCACTGGCGTTTATTTTTCTGTTTACCTTTGGCGGTTTCACTGGGTTGATGTTGGCGATTGCGCCGGCTGATTTCC
Source organism: BD1-7 clade bacterium (assembly GCA_902705835.1). NCBI lineage: Bacteria > Pseudomonadati > Pseudomonadota > Gammaproteobacteria > Cellvibrionales > Spongiibacteraceae > BD1-7 clade bacterium. Next base: position 154,011 of record CACSIN010000029.1, on the reverse strand, counting down.
AATATCAGGATACTTACTTTGTGGTCGGCCACTTTCACTATGTGTTGGTACCAGGTTCGGTTTTCGCGTTGACGGCCGGTATTTATTATTGGTTGCCCAAGTGGTGCGGGCGTATGTACAACGAAGTAATAGCAAAGTGGCATTTTTGGCTCAGTGCGATCTTCGTCAATGTGACGTTTTTTCCGATGCACTTTGTTGGGTTGGCGGGCATGCCGCGGCGGATCCCGGATTATGCATTGATGTTTACGGACTTTAACGCATTGATGACTGTCGGTGCTTTTTTCTTCGGCTTTGCCCAGTTGTTATTCTTCTATAATGTGATCTGGACGATTCGTAAGGGCAAACGTGTTGATAATCAGGTTTGGGACGGCGCCGAGGGCTTGGAATGGACGCTGCCTTCCCCGCCGCCTTATCACAGTTTTCAAGTTCCACCCGAAGTGAAATAGGGAGTGGAATATGGAACAGACAACGACGATTGAAAAGCGCAAATCTCGGGTGCTAGCATGGCTGCTGCTGGGTGTTGTTTTTATGTTTGCCTTTGCGTTTGCATTGGTTCCACTTTACGACACCTTGTGCCAGGCGTTGGGTATTAACGGCAAAATTGCAGACGGCCCACAGCAAATGCAATCGTCATCGGGTGTGGCGGTGAACCCAGTAAACTTGCAAATGGTGGTAACCAACAACGGCATAGACTGGACGTTTTTTACGAAACAACCCTCAATGAGCGTTGAGCCGGGCAAGGAATATCACATTGACTTTCATGCGACTAATCACGGCGATCAGTCGCAGACGATCCAGGCTATTGCCAATGTAACGCCGACGGAACTGGCGCAGTACGTTATCAAAATGGAATGTTTTTGTTTCACTGAACAAACGTTAGGTGCCGGGGAATCTGCAGTATTGCCTTTGGTTTTGTCGATATCGCCGGATATACCAGAAGCGTATTCGACGCTAACACTTTCTTATACATTGTATGAGCGTTAGACAGGGGTGACATACATGCAGAATCATGATGCAGATGCGCAACCACGTTACTACGTGCCTGAACCCAGCCATTGGCCCATTGTTGCCAGTATCGGGTTATTCTGCTTTTTTGTGGGCTTGGGTAACTGGTTACATTACAAATGGTATGGCCCATACATATTTTTTGTTGGATTTTTGATCATTGTGATGATGATGTTTGGTTGGTTTGCCAAAGTTATTACTGAGAACAAAAATGGTGCTTATCAAGGATTGGAAGGCACGGCGTTTCGACGCGGAATGATTTGGTTTATAACCTCAGAAGTCTTCTTTTTTAGTACATTCTTTGGCTCTCTGTTTTTTACACGTATTTGGAGTATTCCTCTGCTTGGCGGGGATATTTATCCGCTAACAAATATTCTGATCTGGCCGGACTTTTCCGCCGTCTGGCCGCTGATCAGCAACCCAGATAACACGCAATTTCTTGGTGCTAAAGAGGCTGCCTCCCCATCAGGAATTCCTGTGTTGAATACGTTACTGCTGCTGTCCAGCGGTGGCACGATTACGATGGCGCACCATGCGCTCAAACACAACAAACGTAAAGCGTTGCTGTTTTGGATGGTGCTTACCATTCTGCTGGGTGCAACGTTTCTTGGTTGTCAGGCGTTTGAGTATTATGAAAGTTATACCGAGCGCGGTTTAACGCTCAATTCGGGTGTTTATGGCAGTATGTTTTTCTTATTGACGGGCTTTCACGGAGCGCATGTTACCATCGGCGTGACGATGCTCGCGGTGATTTTGGTGAGGTGTGCTTTGGGCCATTTTACCCCTGAGCGTCATTTTGCGTTTCAAGGCGTTGCTTGGTATTGGCACTTTGTTGATGTTGTTTGGATTATGTTGTTCTTTTTTGTTTACTGGTTCTGAGCGGCTATTTAGCCGCTAATGCTCTGCTAGCTTGTGTTACCGGCAGCATCGGTAGATCGCCGCGACCAGCTGTGATTGACTATGATGGCCGGTTTTCGAAAACGCAGACTTCAAATTACTTCTCACCGTACTTTCCTGACGATTGAGCTTGTTGGCGATATCTTTGATTGATAAGCCATCGCAGAGGGCTTCACAAACCCGAGCTTCAGCTTTGGATAACCCCATTTTTTCACTGATACACTGCCATTCTGGCGATTCTTCGTTATTTGGTGGCAGTACCTGTAGCATCAAACAATGAGCTCTTTCATCATCGACACCTGTACTGATCGGTGACAGTGCGAGCCTAAACGACGGCTTGCCTGGGCGTAGCACAGTTATCATTGGGGGCGCGGAGATGGATACATTGTCGGTAAAGACGCTTTGCATGTAACGGGCAAGCTGTTGTTGATATTCAGGCTCAGAAAACGAGAGCGTTTGATCGGTAATATGCATTTGATCGCAGGTGTCGATGAGTGCCTTAGCCGGTCTATTGACGAAACAAACGCGTAGAAATTGGTTGACGATCAAAAGTGGACTTTCGATGGATTCTAATGCTTGAGCAAGCCCCATCGCTTCGACATTCTTCTCATATAAACCTCGATAAAGTTCCATCGCCTGGCGTATGTGCGGGACTAACTGGTGCAGCTCTTCCGCTTGATCGGGTGAAAAGGCCCCTACGGTGCGGTTGCGATGTAAATATAGCCCCATGCTTTCGTTCGCGGATGAATAGATATGTAGACCGGCAAGATCAACCATGTCGCGCGTTTCTGCAACATGGTTGAACTCTCCAAGATTGAGCACTTCATCAAGTGTTTTTCCAGGCTCTTCTATGCTGAGTACGTCGAAGCGATCAAGTTGCTGCTTCTGTAGACGAAGGCGCATGGGATCTCGATACATACGATCTTCTTCTAAATACCACTCAAGCAACGATTCCGGAATGCCACAAATCCAGGTCTTGGATAGTTGATGGGTGACATTATCAACGGCCGTCATTGCAACGCCACTCAAGTTATAGCGGTTTTGCATTGCTTGAATAAAGTCGACAAACCCGTCGGACGACTTGCACCCTTGATAGAGAGTAAGCAACAAGTCATTGAAGCTGATTTCTCGAGGCTGATAGTCAGTATTATAAGTGATCTCTGGGGACAGTATTTCCATTCCTCACCTTGCGAAATTATCGGGCGATTTTATTTCTACCGTGGGTGGCATCCATACTCCCACATTTGATTTGGTGCGGCATGTGTCACGATTTTACCACAACACAACTACCCAGCTCTAACGTTCGTGCCGCATTTTGCCATGCTTCGAATACGTCGGCTGAGAAAAGCACAAAACGAATTTGTAGATCTTGCCAGTCGGGTCCGGCACAAGTTCTAAGTGCGATTTCTGCGGCTTTGTGGTGTGGATAGTGGTAAACCCCACAAGATATAGCGGGAAAGGAAATACTTTTGAACCCCGGTTTTTTTGCAATTATGAGGCTATTTCGATAAGCACTGGTGAGCAAGTGTTGCGGGTCTGTATCGGTGCGGGGCCGACGGTGTGAATGATATGCCGGCTAGGCGGGTTAAATGTGGAGGTAATACGCGCATCTCCGATAGGGCATCGAACACCCTTGGTCTCAGCCATTTTTTGACAGTATTGACGCAATTCTGGGCCAGCTGCGTTATGAATTGTACCATCAACACCGCCACCGCCAAACAGGCTAGTGTTTGCAGCGTTTACGATCACATCGTCAGCACAGCGGGTAATATCACCCGTTTCTATAGTGATCATACAGCGGTCATATCCATAGAGAGATTGTCGATTGATATTTACTATCAAAAATATAGATACAATCAATTTAATATATCAGCGCGGCTATCTTAGGATATCACTGTACCTATTTACTGCGATGACAAATATCAGGATAGCCCCATGAAAACATTGAAATTAGCAACTCTTACAAGCATATCTGCGTTGATTTTGACATTTGCCGCGAGTGCGCAGGCCGGAGGTAAAAATTTTCAATCGGCTAAATACCGTGCCGATACAAATACACAGACGGTAAATCCGGTGACGTACAAGCAACGAAGTTTTAGTAAAAACCGCATCAGTATTGCATCTAATAGCTCTTTGGTTGCCGTAAAACCCGTAAAGCTAGGAACAAATACGAAAAGAGGGCTGCGCCATCATATTGAGGCCGAGACGTTCGGTATGCGTTAAGTCGTACTTTCGCAGTTCTGAAACACTGCATAGACTTAAGTGAGTTGTATGAAAAACAACCAATCACACTGAGGGGATTCTTATGAAGACCAACGTTATACGAAATATCGTCGTTGTCGCCAGTTTAGCAGGTGCCAGTACATTGTTGATGGCGGGCCCGAAGAGTTATCAGGATCGAAATGATGTAGGCATGCGAGGTAACAGCTTTAATTCTGAAGTCGCCTCACATCAATGTTTGAATCGTAGCTTCACCAAAACAACGATTTGCAGGCACTCCTCTGCGGAGCAATATGCTGACAGTTCGTTAAAATCCGTGAAGCTGGGAACATCTCGAAAATTCGCTTTAGCTAATGATCGTTAGCGCAAGCCAAGGGACAAAGCAGAATACGACTGTCGCTATTTTGTAATTAGCCAGGTACCTAAAATACATTGCCGGTAGCTGGTTTTTTTCTATCCCAAACATTTTAGAGTGAATGTCGATCATTGTGTCACGCATCAAGACAATGGAGAGCGTAGCAACCGCGAGGATCAAAAAGTTAATTAACGTGGCCCATCCAAAGAATTGCATGAGTGCAGAAGTTGTAAGCAAAGACATAGTCATCCTCAATAGAAAGGAGTAGCGAAAGAGCCGCTACTCAATGGGTTTGGATACAGCCAAGCCAGCCAATGATGGTTTTAACTCGCTTTGGTGTCTTCTCGATCATTAACCATGAAATCAGCCATTCTGAAAATAGGATCTTTCAGCATCGTTCTGAGTTCGTCAGAAGCACCAACCGTATCCAAGGCTTTATCCCAGCATAACAGCCATTCATCACGGGCGCTTTCCGAAATTTTGTAAGGCTTGTGCGGGTCAGTCAGGCAAATCGAACCGTACTTTTCTTGATACAAATGTGGGCCACCAAACCAGCCGTTTAAGTATTCAAACAACTTTTCTTTGATATCGGTGAGAGATTGAGCATGCATTTTGCGAACATGCTCGGCTTCGGGTAATTCGTCCATTGCATCGTAGAATGCGGCAGCGAAAGCGCGAATACCTTCTTCTTTACCCATAAGCTCATAGGGTGTTTTCTGGCTCATTGCTTGCTCCTCGTTACTGTGCCTGCAATGGCAAATGAAATAAATGGCAGGCCAAGTGGCCCGCCATTATAAGTGCGAAATGGATTTACAGGAAGAAATCCGTGTTTGGTAGACCCAGCAAAGTTCCCCCCAGGTTGCGACCAAACTTGAACGGGTTGTTGGCAACGTGTGAGCGGCCAGCGTTGATATCGAGCCATGCGCGGTTGAGTGGGTGACCACGGAAAATACCTTGGGCACCGCAGGCGATGAACAATTCATTAACGGAGTCTGCGCATTTACGTGAAATACGAGAAGCGTTGAAACGGCGACGAATACGTTCATTAATATCGAGCTCAAGACCGTTGTTGGCATGGTGAGTGAAAAAGTCCAAATCGTCTTTAAGGATTGCACGACATTCTTCGATACAGGCAATCGCTTCAGCCAGTGCCATCTGCGCATTCGGGTCTTGCGCAATTTTAGCGCCATCATTCAAACCGACGCGGTCTTTTTGTACATCAACATAGTTGTTAACGACGCCTTGTAGCGCACCAATTGATGAGCATGCGACTGCGCGGGTAAAGATTTGACCAAATGGTAGTGTAAAGCTTGGTGCGGTATTTTCAGCGCAACCGGGGTTTTGACCAGTGAACCCGTCGACAGATTTGTGGGTACGATGTTCGGGAACGAACACAGGTTCTCTGATCACGATGTCGTTGGAGCCAGTGCCTTCCAAACCGCTCACATCCCAGTTATCGACAATTTCGTAGTCGCCCAGTGGAACCAAAAAGGTGCGGTAATCCGGTGCGCCTTCGGAAGGGATCATGGCGCCAAGAAATGCCCACTGACAATGCTTGGAGCCTGAAGAGAAACCCCAATGACCGGACAACATGTAGCCGCCGTCGACGATTTCAACTTTGCCAACTGGCATATATGACGATGAGATCAATACGCTGTCATCGTCGCCCCAGACGTCTTGTTGCGCTTGGTCTGCAAACATGCCGAGTTGCCAGTTATGGATAGCAACAACGCCTAGAACCCATGCGGTAGACATGCAGCCTTCAGCCAAGGTCTGCTGTACATCAAAGAAATCTTGTGGATCCAGCTCATAACCACCAAAACGCTTTGGTTGCATGATGCGGAAAAAACCAGCTTCTTGCATGGCGTCGATCGTTGCATCCGGTAGGCGACCCAGTTGGGCGGTTTCATTTTGACGAGTTCGGATAGCGGGAACCAGATCGCGTGCGCTCTGACGAATTTGTTCCTGTAAACTGACTTTATCTAACATAATTTGTCCTCTTATATTCTGATTCTTCAATTAGCCGTGGTTCCACTCATGACCCCATAAGGAAGGCACGGAAGAAGTCGTTGGTTTGTAGTCTTCCCAATCCACTTGCACGCCGTCACAACCAAACTCCAGAGCAAATCCACCGGGGGTTGCAACATAAACAGAAATCATCAGGTCGTTAGTGTGGCGGCCAAGAGTAGAAACAATCGGTACGTCATTTTGTTTACAGCGATCAATGAAGTATCCGACTTCATCCATATCATCGACTTCAACCATCAAATGCACACAGTTTGATTCGGGAGGATTTGGATCTTGGTAAATGGCCAAGCTGTGATGGCGTGGGTTATCAACATGCATGAAGTGGAGGCCCTGTCCTGGATCTTGCGGGTCAGGGTTAAAGTGGAAGTGCATGTAATCCACGTCGCCAAAGCCGAGCACATCTTTATAAAATGCGTAACACTCGTCGAATGATGATGTTGGCAGCACCCAATGGCCTAGGCCCATGTCGCCGTGATACCCGGTCAAAAAGTTTGGAACCCCAACTTTGGATATCAATCGTTGGTAATCCAGTTTCATCTGGTAAAAAAGTTCCAGATAGTTGCCGCCCGGATCTTTAAGGCCAATGCCTTCGCGAATTCCTTTTTCTTCGCAAGCTTCTGCGCTGAGTCGCTCATAGCTTGTGCCTGCGGTATCAAGTTCGGCTAATGCCTGATCAAACGCTGTTTTATCAACCAACTCCCAGCCTGCGTATGACAGACAATCTTTATCCGATTGTTCTACGCGAAAGCGCCAGCTGTATTCGTCCATTTTGAAATACAGGTTGTTGCTGTTGTCCATGGATGGCGCCAGCATCATGCCGACGGTATCTTCCATAAAACCCTGCCAAGCGGCGGGGTTTGTGGCTTCGATGATGATATATCCCAACGCTTTGATTCGCATGAGAACTCCTGTGACTTATGCTTTTCTATCTTTATTTTCCGGTTCTTGGTCTGACACATTGACGATGGTCTGTATAAAATGCACACGGTGTAAAAATCCACCGGAAGCAGCCCTGATGCTTCTTTGCAGTGTTCTTAACGTCGGAATATGCCGGCAAGCGCCGAGAATTCTTAAAATCGTGATCGGCTTAACTTTAGGGGATGGCGCACCGGCTTTCTTTGATGTAAATCAACGAGTGATCTGGCGCAAATCTGAGTGATCAGCGGCACTTCATATTGTTTGAGCGATTTGACCTTGATGCAGGTCAAAACACTGAATAGGGCGTTTGCTATGCTTCATCATGGACAAATCGAGGTGAATTCTGTGGTTGCTATCATTGACGAGTTGAAACAAGATCATCGAGCTATGGCAGCTCTGCTGGTTCAATTGCAGCGCAAAGCTCAGAATGCTCAAACGCCGGAGCATTTGAATTCACTGCGTGTGCTTTTGGATGAGATTGTCGCCTTCAGTGATGGTATACATCACTATATGGAAGAGCAGGTAATGAACTGCCTGTTGTCGACTGAGAATGCTGGCGATTATAAGAGCGTGTTGTACCATATGATCGAGGACCATCAAATTCTCGATGACCTCGCGGAGCTTGTTTATGCCCAGATTGATCGTGGTGATAGAACTGGGTTTCGAGCGGCTTTGATTCGTTCTGCCGATCGATTTGTTAAGCACCATTTGCAACATGCAGACAATGAGCAAAAAAAGCTTTTTTTCTATGCCGAACGTCATCTTACCGATGAGCAGTGGCATGCACTTGATATTAAGAAAGCAGCCTTTCTGGCGGGAAACTTCTCTGAAAGTGCATAGGATTACTGTATCTTCTTAAGCAGCTATCTTATTCTCGTTCCGTTCGTAACTGGGACGCTATGCTCGTCAACACCGACGGCTGGCGTCGCATCAAAACCTGACGTTGATATTCAATGACGGTCCTTTGTTCCTGTTACGCTATTTTTTCTATCGTTCGGCCTTTATTCCTGTTCTTCCCGTCCTAGCTACCCCTTGTTCAGCCCTTTAAAACCCTGCGCAGTTACTTTTCTCCATTGTTTTCTGATGAGGGCGTGTGGTGTTCTTTGTGTGAACGGTACGTGACAAAAACGTCTTTAATTTAACACGAATTTTTCCTACTTTTGTCATTCAAACAATTTAGGATTTGCTGTTACCGGTGACGAGTGCCGGTGCATGCTTGTCTGCAACAATAAACATCCGATAGTTGGTGCGGGCTTGAAATTTTCCGCACCAGTCAGGTACCTGTCGGGTATGAATAACACGCTATGATGAGTAGTAACATGAGCCTGATTATGACGACTGGAGAATCATTGACCGACGTGCCAGCAAAACTGCATTTTACGCTGTCTTCGGTTTGTATCTATAGCCGCCGTTGGCAATCAGCGTTGGCGTTTTACCGTGACGTGATAGGTCTGCCCATCCGATGGATAGATGAGTGCACGCAGCGGGTTGCGTTTGCACTTGGTACCTCTGAATTAATTCTTGAGGCAGTCTGCAATTGTGATACCGAAAGCTTTATGGGTTACAGCACGGGAATTGCGATCGAAACTGATGACTTCAAGCAAACCTACAATGATCTCATCGCTCGAGATGTTGAGTTTGTTGGGTTGCCAACCGAGCAGCCAGGCCAGCCTGAGTATGATGTTGGCGGTAAAGTGCAGGCTGAATTTTATGATTTAGATGGCAATATTCTAATGCTGGTTGGCCATAAAGCGCTGTCTGTATCGACTAGCGTTTAGGGCGTTTTGCTAAACCGTCTCTGCATTAGTGCATCATATGGCTGCTGTGGTTATGTGCTCCACCCCCCATCAGCATGGGGTAGTAAAAACTCGCGAGTGTCCAAATTCCGAACAGAATAAAGGCCATGCCAACTAGCCACTTTGCATGCTTCGAGCGCATCAATTTCATTAATGGCTGTTGAATAACGCCGAGTGCTAAAAACCCAGGTAGCGTGCCCAATCCAAACACAAACATAAGCACACTGGCATTAAGTCCGTCGGCGGAGCTACTTGCCCAAATCAACGTGCTATAGATGACCCCGCACGGTAAAAAGCCCCATAGAAACCCCAATAGATACGCATGGTGGATCTTTTTCATGCCGATATAGCGTTGCACCAGCGGTTGTAGTGATGACCAAATAAAACTGAAGCGCTTTTCAATAAATTTAATAAAGCGGCCGGCGCCAGCGATATAAAAACCGATCATGATCATCATGAACGCGGCGACATGGCGCAGTGTAATACCCACTAATTTATATTGGTCAGCAGCAACCGAGAGAATACTGGCCACAAAAAAACCTAATAACGCGTAACAGGATATTCTGCCGAGATGAAACAGTGCGAGTCGCGCAAAACGTTGAAAACCGACGCCGGTAACATTGGCTGAAAGTGCTGAGGCGATACCGCCACACATAAAAATACAGTGGCTGGTACTAAGCAGCCCGATGCCAAATGCAGCGGCGAGTAGAGAGTAAGTCATTATTTATCAGCAATATCGTCGTCTTCAAGAATGCGGCGGGCTTCGCGGTCAAGGTCGTCAAACTGTCGGCTTTCAACCGACCAGATAAAGAGACCGATAGCGACGATGACAAACAGCGCAGCAATGGGAATGAGAATGTAGAGACTTTCCATCAGTGGCTCTCCTTAAATGCTAGAGGCGCGGGAGCGGGCGGCTGTTTTACTGCCTTTTTGGCCGCTGGCTTCTGTCGGGTTAATAAACGCTGGGAATTTAACACAACCAGAATAGAACTGAAGGACATACCGACAGCCGCCCATAACGGGGTAATAAAACCTGCCATCGCAATCGGTATCGCGGCAAAGTTATAGGTCAGTGCCCAAATGAAATTCTGTCGGTAGATACGTTGGTAGCGTCGGGCAGCCGTCATCGATTGTTCGATGCCTGCGAGGCTGTTATTGATCAAAATCAGATCGGTCTGGCTTTTTAGCCAATCTGAAGCATTCGCCAAGGTGACTGATAGGTGACTCCCCGCCAGCGAGGGCGCATCGTTGATGCCATCGCCAACCATCATTGTGACTGCGCCAGCATGTTGATGCTGTTGCAAATACTGCTGCTTCTGTTCGCTGGTCATGCTTTTTTGCCAATCGTCGATACCGAGAACAGCAGCGACACTGGCAACTTCACCGGAGCTGTCGCCACTAATTATGCCCATATCAATCCCTTGCTCACGCAAAAACCTAACGACTTCAGGAGCATCTGCACGAAGGTTATCTTGTAAACAAAACCACGCTAGCATTTGTGTTTGTGTGCATAAACCGACCCAAAGAAGCTGCTGATCCGGCGGTACTTTGCCCGCATGCCATTGCTGGCAATAGTGCAGGCTGCCAAGGCGGTAAGTTTCGCCATCAATAACGCCTTCGACCCCTTGGTTGGGTACGACATTGAATGACTGCGCCGGCGAATCATCAAGCCCTGTGACTTTTTTGTTGGATGAAGTGGCGTGTTGCTGAGTGGTGAAAGCGGACGCAATGGGATGGCTGGAATGCTGTTCCAATCGAGCGGCAATATTCAAGAGCCGTTCATTGTTTAGATCACTGCGATTTTCAATGGCGGTGATCTGGTAGCTACCGCGCGTGAGCGTGCCGGTTTTATCGAAGAAACACTGTGTGATTTTATTCAATGTATCGATGACGTGTGCACCCCTGACGATGATGCCCTGGCGTCGTAACTGAAACTGTACTGTGCTTCGCGCTGTTGGCGCAGCTAGAGAGAGCGCGCACGGGCAGCTAATCACTAAAACGGAGAGTGCGACCCAGAAAGCTCGAGCAGGGTCGATCCATTGCCAAGCAATGAACGTCAACATTGCGAGTAATAAAACGATGGCGGTAAATGCGCCGGCAAAGAGAGTGTCTTCATCGTCCACTACCGGTTTAGCGCCACTGTCGCTTGTGCATGCTTGTTCAATCTGCCGTATTAGGCAGTTTGATGCCAGCTGCGAAACTTGAATATGGATAATGCCGTCATGATTGATACTACCAGCAAATACCGCGTCACCGGCCTTTTTGCTGATAGCGCTGGACTCCCCGGTTAACATGGATTCGTCGGCAGAGCTCATCCCGCTGACAACAGTGCCATCAATAGGAATCGTTTCTCCCTGATTGACCATGACGACGTCGTCAACGATCAAATCGGCAATCAGGGTATCTTCATAGCGGGTGTTAACCTGCTTTTTGGCGACCTTGGGAACAAGACCGGTATTTTGCCGCAGACGGTAGCGTGAGCGAAATTCAATGTACCGTGCGATGAGTATAAACAGGCACAACATGGCGATAGAATCAAAATACACATCGCCAGTTTCTTGAATAATACTGGTGATAGAGCCGCCGTATAAGCCGAGAATGGCCAGCGATATATTGACGTCCATATTAATTCGACGGTTTTTTAGGCTATGCCAGGCAGATGTTAGAAACGGCTGTGCGCTGAAATACAATAATGGCAATGAGAATAGCAAGCCAAACGCATGCAGTAGCTGACGCTGGCTGTCTGAGATGCCCCAGTAGTCTCCGGCATAGACACTGCCGGCGAGCATCCCTAATTGCATCATAAGAATTGCGGTAATACCGATACGTTTTATTTGGCTGCGCTGACTGGCCTTTTCAATGAGCTCTACCCGATCAGCTTCATAGGGATGCGGTGTATAGCCAAGATCTGCAATCGCTTGCATAAACGCGCTGACAGTGTAGGTGTCAGACGGCCAACTGATGGTGAGTACTTGCTCTTGGTAATTTACGCGAGCGTTGGCATTTTCAAACTGCTGCAGATACTTTTCGATCAACCACGCACACGATGTGCAATGCATGCCCTCGATGTAGAGTTGAGCTTTGGTAATCTCGTTGCTGACATTCACAAACTCGGCATTGAGTTTTGGGTCATCCCACAAAATGTAGTCAGCTTTTACTGCCTGCTGTCCTGGGGTAAAGGCGTTTGAATCCCTTTGGACATAGTATTTGTCCAAACCACTACCGTGAATTGTTTGAGCAATAGCAAGGCAGGCAGGGCAACAAAATTCGCAATCCTGACCGTCTAATGTAGCCCGATAGTGGCATGTTTTGGGTACAGGTTCACCGCAATGGTAACAAGCTGAGGTGGCCATTATTTATTGGTCTGCCGACAAAATGGCCTTGTCAAAGGGAGCATAAAGCTCACCTTTTAATCGCCAGTTATCCGCCTCTTTCTGTGAATAAATATCCATGTACCAACGGCCTGCCGGAATGTCTCCGATCTCAGCGATATACACATAGTTGCCAATCGGTTTGGCAATAACGCGATGGTCTAAGGCTTTATCCGCTGGGTGTAGCAGGGCGATGCCGATCGGTAGATTTTGATCGTCTTTTAGAGGCTGCTCTGATTGTAAACTCACGGTGAGAACGCCGTGGTTCATTGCTAGATTAGCTTGCAAGCCAAGATTGGTCGCGCGTTTCAAATCTTCTACGACCTGACTGATAGCCAGGCCTTCTTTGTAGTAGTTATCTGAAACAACCGAATCTGCATGTTTGAACGATATAAATACCAGCCAAAGGCTGGCAATAACAACACTGCCCGGCAGTGCGATCAAAAACCATGGCCAAAACTGACGGTACCAGGGTAATTGATCAAGATCTTGCGTTGGCATAGGGCACCACTTTTTGTCGAGCTAGCGTTGGCTAGGGAATATATAACGTGATTCTATCGTTTTCAGTATGCTTTGGTCTTTTGTTGAAATAACTTCAAACGTGATCGGGTAACTGCCCGGGTCTTTTTGCGGGCTAAGCACCGTCAATGGCCGTTCTACCATCTGTCCCTTCTTCAAGGTAACAACCGGCGATTTCGCGAGTTTGAACCCTTCGGTCTCGATATTGACGGTATAGCTCTGGTCCTCTTGCGATTTATTGGCAATTTTGAGTAAGTAGTAATTAGAGACTTCATGTTGTGCATTGACGCGATAAATACGATCGCGTTCACGAATCACCGAAGCTTCAACCGCGACACGATTAAACAGCATGGTCGTGAAGAGTGTGATCATGGCGAATAGCACAATGGAATAACCCACTGTTCTCGGCCTGATTAAGTGCGTTTCTTTGCCGTTTAAACGGTTCAGTGTGTTAAACGTAATGAGGTTTTTGGGGCGATCGACAGATTCCATAACATCTGCACAAGCATCAACGCACAAGCCGCAATTGATGCAGTCTATCTGCATTCCGTCGCGGATATCGATACCCGTTGGGCAAACTTGCACACATAGTGAGCAGTCGATGCAGCCGCCGGCATTTTCAATCTTGCCACTTTTTTGGGCTTTCAAGGAAGCTCTGGGTTCGCCGATATCAGGGTTGTATGCAACCGCCAGCGTATTTTCGTCATACATAACGCTTTGGAAGCGTGCATACGGGCACATATAAATGCAGACTTGCTCGCGAAGAACCGCAGCATCAATGAACGTCAGGTAGGTGAAGATGCCAACCCACACCAGTGGTGTCAGCGTTATGTCACCGCTAAGCAATGCTGGATAAAGCTCGCGTGCAGGGTAAAAATAGGAAACAAACGTGGCTCCGGTTAACAGTGCCATCAGTAGCCATACAACGTACTTCGCAACGCGTTTAGCGCGTTGGTTGGCTGTTAGTTTATCCTGCTGGTCGATCTTTTTGCGGTGATAGGAGTTACCTTCAATTTTATCTTCAACCCAAACGAAGGCGAGGGTCCAGATAGTTTGCGGGCATAAAAAACCACACCAGAGGCGGCCGGCAATATTAGTAAAGGTAAAAAGTGAATAGGCTGCAATGATCAAAAACCAAGCCAGGAACATGAAATCCTGAGGCCAAAAGTTCAGACCTAGTAGGTGAAATTGTCGCTGAGCCAGATCGAAATACACTATCGGTCGGTCGTCTAGGTTGATCCACGGCACAAGAAAAAACAACCCGTAGACAGCGATACCAAAAATTCGACGCCAGCGTTGGTAGAAACCGCTGATGAGCTTCGGATAGATCTTTTTACGACTCTGGTAGAGCGACTCTTTCTTGGACATTACAACCCCTCAGCCGCTCGCGTCTTAGTTAGACGCGGGCTGCTGCTCTTGGAAAGATAGTAGGAAAGCGACAAGCAAGTGAATACGCTCAGGCGAGAGAATATCCTTAAATGCTGGCATTTGTCCGTTGCGGCCCTGAGTCAGGGTCAGCTTAATATCTTCCTTGGTGCCACCGTATAACCAAACACCTGATGTCAGGTTTGCAGAGCCTAGCAGCGGATTGCCTTTGGCTTCTGGGCCGTGGCATGCTGCGCAAACTTGCTGAAACTTGGTATACATGGGTTCATCTTTTAACTTGCTGATATCTTTGACTTGCGCAATTTGTTGAACGAGGTCGATCATAGGATCGAGATCATTGCCAAGCAGCGCAACCATCGGAGGCATATTGGCCTGACGACCGTTGGTTAGTGTCGTTGTGATATCTGCTGCGGTGCCGCCCCAGATCCAGTGGTCATCGGTTAGGTTCGGGAATGCATAGCCGCCTTGCGCATTCGGGCCGTGGCATGAAGAGCAATAGCTCTTGTACAGGCGCTCACCCATGCGTACGGCTTTGTAGTCTTGAGATAACTGCGCAGCGGGTACGTCTTTAAAGGCTTTGACTTCTTCTTCGAATTTCGCATCGGCTTTGTCAACGCGTTCCTGCCATTGGCCAGTTGATGACCAACCCAATAGGCCTTTGAAGTTGCCTAACCCCGGGTATAAACATAGGTAGATACCTGCGAATATGATGGTGCCTAGGAATAAGTTAAACCACCAAGCGGGTAGGGGATTATCGTATTCTTCAACGCCATCATAGACATGGCTAGTGAGTTGGTTGTCTTCCGTATCTTCTTTGTGGCGGTTAGCAAATAGCAACCACGTGACACCGGCGATAGTGCCGAGTGTCAGCACAATGACCCAAACACTCCAAAAGCTATTCATTATTATCTGGCTCCTTGAAAGGGATTTCAGCAGCATCGTCGTAGGCGTGGCGTTCACGAACGATAACCAGCAAGCAAAGGGTGACAAAACCGATAAATAACAACAGGGTTAAAATCGAGCGGACGGTGTTTATATCTAGATCCATAGTGGTCGGCCCCCTATCGCTTATGTTTCAGTACTGTGCCCAACTGTTGCAGGTATTGCACCAGGGCTTCAATTTCGAGTTGGCCATCGGTTTTGGCCTGGGCTCCGGCGATTTGTTCGTCAGTGTAAGGTACGCCAACGATACGCAAAGCCGCCATTTTTCTGCCTGTCAGGCTGCCGTCAATGGTGTTTTCCCATAGCCATGGGTAGGCAGGCATGTTGGAACCTGGTACTACGTCTCGAGGGTTGTATAGGTGTAACTTATGCCAGTCGTCGCTGTAACGACCGCCAACACGCGCTAAGTCAGGCCCTGTGCGTTTAGAGCCCCACAAAAAAGGGTGCTCATAGACGGATTCACCAGCTACAGAGTAATGACCGTAGCGCTCGGTTTCTGCCCGTAATGGACGAATCATCTGTGTATGGCATACGTGGCAACCTTCTCGGATATAAATATCACGGCCTTCCAATTGCATAGCGTTTGGTGGCTTTAAGCCGGCGACGGGGGTGGTCGTGCTCTTGCCAAAAAACAGCGGAACAATTTCAACCAGAGCACCAACGCTGATCACCAGCGTGATGAAAACCATCATCAAGCCAATATTTTTTTCAATACGTTCGTGCTTCATTGTGCTGGCTCCATGTTGTTTGAGGCAGCGCCATCGGATTCAGGGGCTGCTTTGATAGTCATCACCATGTTGTAAGTCATTAGCAACATGCCCGAGAAGAACATGAATCCACCGAGTAGACGTGCGTAGTAACCGGGGTAGCTGGCAATAACGGACTCGACAAAGGAGTAGGTCAGTGTTCCGTCAACGTTATAAGCGCGCCACATCAAACCTTGCATGAGGCCGTTGATCCACATGGATGCGATGTATAGAACCACACCGATGGTTGATAACCAGAAATGCACGTTAACCAAGCGCATGCTGTACATTTGTTTTTGGTTCCACAGAACCGGGATCGTGTGGTACATAGCGCCAATAGAGATCATGGCAACCCAGCCTAAGGCACCTGAATGTACATGGCCGATAGTCCAGTCGGTGAAGTGAGACAAGGAGTTAACGGTTTTAATCGACATCATTGGGCCTTCGAACGTCGACATACCGTAGAACGACAGGGAAACGACCAAGAAGCGCAAGATAGGATCGGTACGTAGTTTGTGCCATGCGCCACTGAGTGTCATTACACCGTTGATCATGCCACCCCAAGATGGCGCGAGCAGGATCAATGACATCACCATACCGACACTTTGTGCCCAATCAGGCAAAGCGGTGTAGTGCAGGTGGTGAGGGCCAGCCCAGATGTATACCGCAATCAGTGCCCAAAAGTGAACAATAGACAGGCGGTAAGAGTAAATTGGGCGTTCTGCTTGCTTCGGCACATAGTAATACATCATGCCTAAGAAACCGGCTGTTAGGAAAAAGCCCACAGCGTTGTGCCCGTACCACCATTGAATCATGGCATCGATGGTGCCAGCGTAAGCTGAATACGATTTGGTGGCGGTAACAGGAATAGCTGCGCTGTTGACAATATGGAGCATCGCGACCGCGATAATAAAGGCACCAAAGAACCAGTTGGCCACATAAATATGGGAGGTTTTACGCTTTGCAATCGTGCCGAAGAACAACACCGCATAAAGTACCCAGACGACAGCAATTAGAATGTCGATAGGCCATTCTAGTTCGGCATACTCTTTGGTAGACGTATATCCCATGGGTAAGGTGATGACCGCTAAGACGATAACCAATTGCCAGCCCCAGAATACACAGGCGGCGAGTTTGTCGGATATCAGACGGGTATAGGACGTCCGCTGCACGATATAAAGTGACGTAGCGAATAATGCACAACCACCAAAAGCGAAGATTACCGCATTGGTATGCAAAGGACGCAAACGGCCAAAGCTGAACCAAGGCGTATCAAAATTAAGCGCAGGCCAGGCCATCTGGGCCGCAATCAGAACGCCAACCAGCATTCCAACAACGCCCCAAATCACGGTCATCACTGAAAACTGGCGAACGACCTTATAGTTATATGAAGGGTGATCCGACATCGATAGGGTCTCCTTATTGTCGTCCGGCCATTCTCCACTTTAAATGTAGAGAATCCATGACCTAGATCAAAGTCAAAAATGTGTTCAGAAGAAAGAATAGGGCCCGTAAACAGAAAGTCAAAAGACACCCATCAGGAGAGAGTTATGTCCTCACGCTATCCAATGCCGATGCCGTATGGCTGGTTTCATGTTTCTTACTCGGACGAGTTACAGTCAGGACAAGCAAAACCCATCCATTATTTTGGTAAAGAGATGGTGCTTTTTCGCACAGAATCCGGTGAAGTTAGCTGCCTAGACGCATATTGTCCGCACATGGGCGCCCATTTAGGTCATGGTATCCACGAGTTTATGGGCAAAGGTGGTGAAGTTTCCGGTGAGGATATTGTTTGTCCTTTCCACGGTTGGAAATTCAATACGGAAGGGTTTTGTACCGATGTTCCTTACGCAAAAAATATTCCACCGAAAGTGAAAGATAACCAGTGCATTCCAAAATACCATGTTTGTGAGCGTAACCAGAGTATCTTTGTTTGGTATCACCCGGACTCATCTGTTGAGCCGCTTTGGGATGTTGAATCCATTGAGGAAGCTCAGTTTGATAATGAAGAATGGGGTGAAATCGAGAATCACTGTAAAAAAATTCGCACGCATATTCAGGATATCGCTGAGAATGGTGCTGATCCAGCGCACTTTATGTATGTGCATGGCACCGCACATATTCCGGATGTACAAGACGCTGAGTTTGGTAAGTACAGCCGCCGTGTGGAACTAACCAGTAAAATGAACACGCCGCGTGGCTTGGTTGATGGCAAAATCGCCTTCTGTAACTTTGGAGCGGGCCAAACCGTGACCTACTTCAGCGGTATTTGCGATACTGTGTTGCTGGGTTTGATTACGCCCATCGATCAAGAATACGTTGAAGTTAACTTTGGCTTCATTCAGAAGAAAGTTGATGGAAAAGTGCCAACAGGTGGTGTTAATGCAGCAATAAAGGCTGACATTCTTAAACAGTTAGATGAAGACACCCCAATTTGGGAAAACAAAATCTACCGCCCTTTGCCCATTCTTTGTGATGGTGATGGCCCAATTGCTAAATTCCGTCGTTGGTACGCAACCTATTATGCTGATTACGATGAGTCTAAAGCTGGCGGTGATGTGCCGTTGAAAAACGTCGGTTGATCTGACGGCGAAGTCATTGTCTGCTGTTCCCGCTAGGGTGTATGGGAGTGCAGGCCGGATCGCCGTTTGGGTTTATATAAAAAACGCAGCTTTTAGAGCTGCGTTTTTTGGTTTTGAGTGAGAGATTTTACGTCTAGTTTTCTAGTTTGTGTAAAAAACGGGGGATTTTTGACCTAGCGATTGCACCGATTAATAGGCGGTTGCTGTACGAAATAAGTTTTTGCTATTCCGTTGGCTGTACCGACCAATGCCGATAACACAACTGGCTGATGCATAAACGAGTATGGCGTAAATAATAGCAGGTACACCGATCAGGAAGTTATTTAGAAGTGCCATTGATATCCCGAACGCAAGTGTGGTGTTTTGTACGCCGACTTCCATCGTTATCGTGATGATCTGCTTGCCGGGCAGGTCGTAAAGTCTAGCCAAGCCAGCACCTACCAACATGGCACTGATATTCAAAGCCATGACTGCGATTCCAACCTCCCATGTGTGGTCGACGATGTTTCCCCAGCCGCTAGCCAGCGATCCAACAACAATGCCTATCAGCATAATGACTGCGAGCGTTTTGGATACCTTTTCTAGTGGTCGCGCAATGCGTATGTAACGGGCTCGAATGGCCATACCGATTAAAAGAGGAGCGATCACGATGACTAAAAGTTGGAGGATGGTTTCACTCACCGACAAACTAACAATTTCAGCGCTGCCACTGAACAGCTGTGTGGATAGATAAACGTAAAAGGGCAGTGTGAACAGGCAAAATAAGCCGCTGATTGTTGTCAGTGCGACAGAGAGTGCAACATCTCCCTTGGCGAGACTCGTGAAGAGGTTGGAATGAATACCGCCAGGGCATGACGCAACCAAAACGAGCCCAATCGCGAATGCCGGAGGCAAGCGGAACAGGCCAGCAATCACAAATGCCAAAAGAGGCAGGGCAAGCAGTTGGCCGAACAAGCCGACAAACGCGACTTTGGGGTGCTCAGCAAGTGCCTTGAAATCTGGGGTAGTTAGGCTGAGCCCCATTGAAAAGGTAATAAGGGCTAATGTGACGGGTAAAAAATACATCACGGCAACATCGATCACGCCATTCATAATCCGGCAAACTCCCTATTTTAACCGATGCAAAATTAGAGTGATTGAGTTGAATTAGTTCATGCGTGGTCAGGTTCAGGTAGTAAAAACGGGATGCGTGTGGGGAAAGGCTATAAAAGCACTCTCTGATTTTTCGCGGATGCGTAAAGGATCAGAGAGCCCAAATGATAATGGCTAGTCGGTGAATACTGGGGCGGCGCCCATTTCCCAAAGAATGACGCTCGAGCCTAGTAAAACCAGAAAGATCACCATACCTACTGAGAGAATGGCGCTGGCATACATAAAACCGCGATCGTCAGGAATCTTCATCGCGATTGGGATGCCCGTATATAAAAGGTATACAGACCAGCATATGCAGACCATAAACAGGATCAAGTCGATCCAGATACTGGGGTAAAACCCGCTAGCCCCAAAGATAAAGAAAGGTGTCGCTGCAAATGCACTTAAGGCGATGCCTTTAAATACGGTTGTCTCGCTACCATAGGTTTTTGCCATCCAATGAACTGAATACCCAACAGCAATAACGGCACCGATTAATGCAACATACATCAATGCAGCGATGACCATCGCGCTGGATTCGGTCAGCTTAACGGTGTTTTCGCCATCAACGCTCCAGCCAATCTGGGTGGTGCCGTAGTACCAAGCGATACTGGGCAGTAGTGACATGATAAACGGGTACGTCGAGTAAAAGCTGAATTTGCTAGCGGGTGTGTCAGCAAACGTTTTCCACTGAGTTTGTGGGTTATAAAGAAAGGCGAGCGGGTTCAACATACGACAAATCCTCCTGTTGTGTATAGCAACCTGTCATTATTAGTTTATGTGGGTTGCTATGCGTATGTTTTGAGCGAAATTAAGACTTTGGCTAATGGTGCCGCCAATATGTTGCTTTAAGTCTAAGATTTCGACTCTATTTCAGATGTTTACTTCATTTAAGATTCATTTGGCGGTAATTCAAGTGCATTTTGCAGAAGCATGCCTGATATTGAAGACAGAGGCGGGCGCGCGAAGCGCCTGAATGTCTGGCTACGTGCCAATTAACACGCCGAATAGTCAGGGTTTTCGCCGATTTTTCGCCTCTGCGCGGCTTCCTTTTTTCTGTTGATTCTTACTTTATAAAACCGCAGCCATTTCAGGTGTTGTTATTAGCTATCAAGATTGGCTGTCAATCTGAGCTTTTCAACCTCAACAATCGAAACTTCTTTCTGATTCAGATCAATCAAGTGCTGTTTGGCAAACCGGCTCAAGGTACGGCTCACAGTTTCAACGGTCAGACCAAGAAAGTTACCCATTTCGGTGCGTGACATCGGTAGCCGGAAGTTAGTAGCAGACATGCTACGAGCCGCGTTACGTGCAGATATTGTTAGCAAAAAGGTCGCGATACGTTCTTCTGCGTTTTTCTTACTAAGCAGTGTCACCAATTGTTGTTCTTCGGTGATTTCCTGACTCATAAGTTGAAAAAAATGGGTTTGGAGGTGTGGCATTTTAAGCGTCAGATTTTGAAACTGTCCAAAAGGAATTTCACAGACGGCGGCGCTCTCCAACGCTTTTGCACTACTTTGATGTTTCGACTTGCTGATGCCATCCATACCAACGACTTCGCCGGGGAAGTAAAAACCGGTGATTTGTTCTTCGCCATCTTCGGTCAGGCGGTAGGTTTTGACATAACCTGAACGGATCGCGTAAACCGATGAAAAAGCATCGGATGCACGAAAGATATGATCGCCTTTTTGCAGGATACGGCCGCGTTTGACGATTTCGTCAAGTTCGACAATATCGGAGTCTTTTAGCGCAACAGGTAGGCAAATTTTACCCATGCGGCAATCCAAGCAGCTCACCGAATGATTATGTGGGCAAGAAGCGCTCTGCTTCGCTTTGGCGTCGGCGGATTTTGGTTCTGAGTGTTCGGTGGCTAACAGCATCCTAAATTACCTTGGAATATAATTGTTTTGACGGACTGTGGTAGATATCAAACACCATGCAGATATTGCGCAGCATTGATCGCCCTTTTGCAAGCACTTCTATATTGCCTGCGTTGATTTCTACGAGAGCATCCTGCTGCATGAGGTCCAGTTCATTTAGTTCTTCCGCAAAATAATCGGAAAAACGATCGCCGAAAGTCTTTTCCCACTCTGCAAATGACAGTTGCAGGTTGGAAATTAAATGCATGATGACGTAAGCACGGCGCTTGTCGTCTTCAGACGCCTTAACACCTCGCTCAATGGGTAATACGCCGTTATCCAGAGCTTCGTAGTATGCAGTCACTTCTTTACAATTTTGTGCAAAGGTATCGCTGACAGAGCTGATTGACGATACGCCCAGCCCAAGCATATTGGTAGAGCGTGCGATGGAATAGCCCTGGAAATTACGTTGAAGTCTGCCGCGGCGCTGTGCTTGAGCCATGGGGTCTTCCGGTTTGACGAAATGATCCATGCCAATATATACATATCCTGCGTCACTGAATAGGTCGCTAATGGTATTGAGCATTAATAGTTTTTCGTCGGCATCCGGCAGGGCCATTCGATCGATGGCACGTTGCGAGGTGAAGCGTTCTGGCAGATGTGCGTAATTATAAAATGCAATACGGTCGGGAGATAGTGCAATCACCGATTCGATGGTTTCTTTTAGCGAGGCGGCCGTCTGGTGGGGTAGACCGTAGATGAGGTCGAAGTTGATCGAGGTATAACCGTAGTTACGAGCGGCCACCATTAAGCCTTCGACCATATCGACGGGGTTTACTCGATTGATTGCTTGCTGAACCTGTGGAGAAAAATCCTGTACGCCCAAGCTTATGCGGTTGAATCCTAAGCCTTTTAGTAATGCCAGTGTATCCGGTGTAACTGTTCGTGGGTCAATCTCAATGCTGTATTCCCTATCGTCGCTCTCACTGAGCTGGAAGTAGGTCGACAGCATATGAATCAACCGTGTCATCTGAGCCGGGTTAAGAAATGTGGGTGTGCCGCCACCCAAGTGCAATTGATTGATATTGCGTTTACGGCCGAGTACGTTATGAATCAGACGCATTTCTTTTTCAAGGTAGTTGAGGTAGGTATCGGCAACGTCTTGGTTGCGCGTAACGATCTTATTACAGGCGCAGTAATAGCAAATGTCATGGCAAAACGGGATGTGCAGATAGACAGAAAGTGGTTCGAAAGGTTGTTCTTTGACCTTCCGCAAAGCCTGCTCATAATCACTCACTGTATACTGATCGTTAAATTCAGTTGCCGTTGGATACGAAGTGTATCGCGGACCGCGGCAATCATATTTCTCGATCAGTGCCTTATCCCAGTGAACAACCGGAATATTCTGTTGGATTGTAAAAGTCATAGGCACTATTGCTCCGTCTTTCGACCATGGTAACTCAGGCCATGTTGCTAATGCTTGATCTGGATCAAGGTTGTTTTTGCCCTCCCTCACTGCCTTTTTGATCTGAAACAAAATTTTTAGATCCCGCTTGCGTTAGCTTAAAAAGGAAATATTTGAGGAGTCCATTGCCCATGTCGTCTGCGATAAAAAAAACTACCATCGATAAGTCTTACATGAACGAAGAAGACAACCATGACCTGAAGCATATTCCCGGGGAATATGGGTTGCCGTTCTTTGGTAAGGCCGTGCCGATCATGAAAGACCTGCACAATGTCATCGATCATCATTACAAAACCTATGGTGAGGTCAGCCGGATCCGTATGGGCGGGCAGGACGGTTTGCTGATAGTCGGTGCTGATAACTACCGTGAAATCTACATCGACAAAACCAAGAACTTCTCAGCACGTATGGGTTACGACAAGACACTTGCGACGATGTATCCCGATACGATTCTATTGTCTGATTTCGATGATCATCGCCCGTTGCGCCGGATGTTTCAGTCTGCGTTCAAAAACGACGCAATGCGTACCTATGTTGAGATGATGAACCCGGTATTGGAAAAGAATATCAAACAGTTTGCGGGCATGGACAAATTTGTGTTTTTTCCAGCGGTTAAGAAAACCCTTCTGGATGTCGCGTCAAAAGTGTTCTTAGGTATTGATGATCTCGATGGTGATGAAGCTAGCCGCTTAATCAAATCATTCATTGATTCGACTGATGGTTTGTTGGCACTGGTCAGAAAAGAAATTCCAGGCGGCAAATACAAACGTGGTAAAGATGGTATCCGTTATCAACGTGATTTTTTCCGCAAATTGATTGAACAACGCCGCGGCACAGAAGGCACTGATACGCTCACATATTTGAGTAATGAACGTGATGATGAAGGCAATTACTTCCCAGTAGACGAGATTATTGATCAGATGGTTTTCTTGCTGTTCGCCGCGCACGATACAACGACATCTGCGCTGTGCCATATGGTTTACTACACAGCCAAACATCCGGAATGGCAGCAACGTCTGCGTGAAGAAATTGAAGGCTTTAATAAGCCTGCGCTGAACTACGATGACCTTGATGAGTGCGTTATCAGCGAGTTGGTTTTTTATGAATCTCTGCGCTTGCACCCATCGGTGCCGATGATGCAGCGTCGTACCATTCGTGAGTGCGAATTAGGTGGATACCGAATCCCGGCGAATACCATTTTGTTTATTGCGCCGACCTATAACCACCGATTGCCTGAGTTCTGGACTGACCCGGACAAATTTGACCCTGAGCGTTTTGCGCCGCACCGCGCTGAGCAAAAGAACCATAGTTTCTGCTACATGCCATTTGGTGGCGGCGCGCATAAGTGCATTGGTATGCACTTTGCGATCATGGTATCGAAGTTGTTTATGCATCAGTTTGTTTCTGCGTATGACTATGCAACACCGGAGAATTACGATCCGAAAATGGATTACATGCCGTTACCGAAGCCGCATGATGGTATTCCATTAACATTGAAGAAACGTGGATAGATAACTGCGTTTGATGCTGCGAATAGCATGGATTGATATTGTGCAGCAATAAAAAGGCTCCCTAGGGAGCCTTTTTTAGTATTGAGATATAGACACCTTTAGTGCAGAGAATCGCGAATACGCTTGTAGCCGTTTTTGATTTCTTCTGCCAACATATCGATGGCTGTTTCGATCTCTTGACTGGCTTGGCTGGCTGCGTCGCCAGCGTTGGCAAGTTTCAAGGATAGAGCATCCCACTTGTGTTCCAAATCATCCCATGAATCTTTGGCATCCATGCTGGCTAAATGCATCTGCACACGCAGTTCATCTCGTTCTTGTTGTAACTCTTTATAACTTTTTTCCAGAGAATCTTTCAAGGTCATATCACTCGCCTCATTGGATAAATTGCTGGGCACCTTTAGAAACTGTTTACTGCTGAAAAGTTTCGTTAAAAGTATTTTCGAACATACCGGTATGGCAATTGAGAAAAACGCCGATACAGCCGTCACAGCACAAAACTATCGTCGAAATGTGTTAATCATGTTTGTTTGTGCCGGTAAATCGTTTTACAAGCTTATGCCGAATCAAGATAATGGTGAAAAAACTCGGAGAATAATAATGAAAAACTTCGTAAGGAGCCTGGGAATTGCGTCTGTTGCACTCCTTGCGGCATGTGAAAATGACAACGGGAGTTTGCAAGAACCGTTGTTTAATAACTATTCAGCGTACAAAACTCAGATTAAACAGAAGCCGGCGAATGAAGGCGATGTGGTTCCTGTCGATTATTCCGGTTATTGGTTATTAGTGCAGGATAAAACGACTGCACGAACGGATATTGATAACAACTATGCAACTAGTATCATTAAACAACGCAGCATCTCGCGTATCGAGCAAGTTGAGCAGCCTGACGGGATCTCTCGGTTGAGTGTTCACACGTGTGGTGATCCTAATCCGGATGTTGTCGATGTTGTCAATAAAAGCGGTGTGGCCAATGTTAATCATGGTGTTGATGATGAATTGACGACAATTGTCGGCACTACAAAGTGGCAGTTCTCTGGCAATAACCGATTACAGCGAGAAGCTCAGATTGAATACGGTTTTCTAGCAGATCGATCGACCGAAAAAAGTACGACTCGTGCAATTAAGATTGCGCCATTGACGCCGGAAACCAGGGTCGAAAATATGGAGACGGTTGAGCTTTCAGGGGGGGATATTCTGCAAGTTATCAGCGGAGTCGTTGAAGTTGACGAGTCGCCGCTTTATCAAAGTCGTGTTACAGCAGCAGAAACATATAGCGTCAGCTGTTTCGATTATGTGATTGAAACAAATGCAGGTCGTAGCAATAACTTCCCAGTGAAAGATGGATCTTCAACGATCTATATGGAAGCCCGCAAAGCGGATGAATCAGACACCCAGATTCAAGTTAGAATGACGCGCGTTAAAGACGGTACAGCAACAACTAATGTTGAGTTGGCTAATGGTGATGGTTCATTTGACAATTTTGAACATGTGCAATCGAATGAGATATTGACCACAAGTAACCCTGCACGTCTGACATCGTTGTTTTTCAGGTCTCAAACTTATATGGGTGGTCTATTTGATCGTGGAGAGCTGGATACATCAAAAACACCTGCTGCCTATGAATATATTCCAATATTGAAAGTCGACGCCAAGTTGTGATCAATGAACATGGCCATCGACGTGGTCATGGAACATTACGGTTTAATCCCTAAAGCGGGCAGGATACAATCTCTGCCCGTTTTTCGTTGAATTAGAAGTAAAAGTAAAAGGCTTAGTTATGACAACGGTTTTCAAAACTCCTCACGAACTCCTGGATAACGTAGGTGCCGATCTTGGGGCGACCGAATGGATAACGATTGATCAGGAGCGTATCAACTTGTTTGCCGACGCGACGGGTGATCACCAGTGGATCCATGTTGATCCAGAAAAAGCTAAAGACGGCCCTTTTGGAGCCTGTATCGCGCACGGTTATTTGACATTGTCTTTGGTGAATTTGTTTTTACCCGAGTTGATTGATGTTCAAGGCATCAAAATGGGGGTAAACGTTGGCTTGGATCGTGTGCGTTTTCCATCACCAGTTGCGGTGGGTTCACGTATTCGTGGCCGCGGTGAGATTGTCAGTGCTGAAGAACTGAAAGGTGGAATTCAGTCAGTGGTGCGAGTTACCGTTGAGATTGAAGGCCATGACAAGCCGGCATGTATCGCAGATACCATCTCACGTTATTTTCCTGCCGAATAAATTCATTACGGCTGTTCTGGCAGTGTGATATCACTGCCAGAGATTTTCAGCGGCTTTCTACGAAATCTAGCAAGCAGCAGACTTATTATTGCGGCCTGGCTTGTTGATTGCTGCTGTTTAAGCAGAAATCGCCGTTACATTGCTGTCGTCATCATCTGATTCAGTATTTTCCAGCAACAACACTTCAGGCTTACCCTTCAAGGCCTGCATCAGCAAATCTTTATTGGTTGCCATAAGCATACCGATATTTTCGACGGTATCCTCGTCAAGCCCGCCGACGCTCTCTTCTAACCAGGCGCTAATGTTTGCTGCTAGTTCGAGCAGCTTGTCGTGTTTTTCCGCTTCTTTTTTATCGTCAAACAACTTTCCGTCTCTATCGCATTTCCACATAGGGATTAAAGCCATGGGATGACCTCGTTTGAATTGTAAAGTTACTGTATAAATATATAGTATAGTAATCGCGTTACGGTTCAAGCCTATTTTTCATGGTTTCTGCGTGTTCTGCGCCGCACGATTTGGTAAATTGCGGCGCAATTCGGATTTTTATCGATGTACACTCACTTGGNGGCATGATGGATAAGTTAACCACGAAATTGTTAACGCATCAGAACGAATGCACAATCAGCTGGATCACCCGTGATGGTTCGCCGGCTTCAACGGTTGTGAGCTTTATCTGGGAGGATGGTGCGATATGGATGACCGCGTTGTCAGCGAGTGCGAGGGTAGGCGCTATTCGTCGGGATCCACGTATCAGTGTGGTGGTTTCCGGAAAGGGCTGTAAAGTCGGTGATACCCGTTGTGTGTCAATGCGTGGCCGCTGCGAGATACTCGATAGCGCTGAGATTCGAGATTGGTTTTTCCCACGTTTCTCGCGCAAAGTGTTGCATAAAAGCCGAATGGGCGCGTCCATGATGGCTAAAGCCATGAATTCGCCGGGAAATCTGGTGTTGAAGTTCACGCCAGAAAAGACCATTCCATATGACGCTCGTCGTGCAATGCAGGTCGCGAATTTCTTACCGTAAGTTGAGTGCTTACGTTAGAAGCGATGACTATGCTGAATGTTAAAGACTGTTACCACTGTTTCAAAAGGAATTGATTTATGCCTGCGCTATTTAAGGCACCCGCTTCATTGATTGTGTGCCTATATCATCAATTTCTCTGTGCATCGTGCGTTAGATATCGGCGATTATTTGGGGCTGTTCTATTGTTGGTTTTTGCCAACATCAGCCTTGCTCAATCACCGGTATGGCGGATTTCTGACGCGGAGAAGAGTTTTTATCTTGGCGGCACGATACATGTTCTCAGAGCCTCGGATTATCCGCTGCCAGAGGCGTTCGACGAGGCTTATTCGAAGACAAATACTGTGGTTTTGGAGGTGGACATAGACAGTATTTCTCAGGCCCGTTTTGAATCGCTGGTACTATCAAGCGTATTTTACCCACCTAATGAAAACCTCAAACAACATTTGAACAAAAGCGCATTTAAGGCGTTGTCGGCGTACTGTCGCAGTGTTGATATCCCGGTAGAATCACTGTTGAAAATGCGCCCTGGGCTTGTTATCTCAACCATTTCGGTAACTGAATTACAAAAGCTCGGCGCAGATCAAGATGGTGTGGACACTTGGTTTGCCACTAAAGCCCGGCGCGATGGTAAGGCTGTTGAGGGACTTGAGACCGTGGAGCAGCAAATTGAATTTTTGGCGAATCTCGGTACTGGAAATGAAAGTCGAATCATACTGCAGACGTTGCAGGAGCTTGAGCAGTTGTCGGATGAATTGAATGCATTGACGTCTGCTTGGCGCAAGGGTGATCTTGCGCTTTTGGATCAGTTGGTGGTAAAGCCAATGAAAGACGATTACCCCCGAGTTTATGAACAGCTGCTTCTAACGCGCAATCAGCAATGGTTGCCATTACTGGAGAGGTTTTTGGCTTCAGATCATGTCGAGTTTGTTTTAGTCGGTGCAGCACACTTGGCGGGCGATGAAGGGCTGGTAGAGCAGCTGCGTAAACGCGGTTATCAGGTAGAGCAATTACCCTAGCAGTTCGCACATTCATCATGACTGTTTAACACGATATGCGGCCTCTGATTGACAACTTATTAAGCCAATCTAATCTTAGAGAGAGGCTTTGACCCATTCAATAACTCGTCCTCGGGGCTTTCAAACCTTGTCTTCGCTTACATAGCTCAGCGAAATATCTTACCGGGAATCATTACCGGGCCATAGCGAGCAGCGCATTTGCCGTGACTTTTGTTTCTCAAACGGATTGACCGCACACGGACAACAAAGGATGCATCGCGATGAACAAAATCATGATTGTGGATGATGAGGAAAACATCCTGGCTGCGGTTAAACGCATGCTAAGACGCTACCGTGATTGGGATGTCGAGGAATACTCATCTCCAGAGCTGGCGTTAAAGCGTGCACAATGCTGCATCTTTGACGTAGTTATCTCCGACTACAAAATGCCTACGATGAATGGCGTTGACTTTCTGTCTGAGCTTAAGGCGATTCAGCCAAATACGGTGCGCATATTGCTCACTGGCTCTGTGCAGGTCAGCACTTTATTGGAATCTATTAACAAAGCCGGTGTGTTTCGGTTTATTGCCAAGCCCTGGGATGACGATGAGTTCGTTGAGATTGTTAAAGCAGCGATAGACCATCGGGAAACGGCGATAGAAAATCAGATTCTGGCAGATAAAGTGAGAGACCAATACAGCCAAAACCGGCATTTGCAATAGAGATGCTGAGGCGCGCCATATGTCAGATACCTTAGGCAGTTTTTTTGTATTGGAACAAGCGCGAGATTATTTGCTGTTTTTCTCGATGGTTACTTTGTTGCTTGTTATTTATGTTCTTATTCGAAACTACCGTGCGACTAAAAATTTTGAAGCACGTATCGAGCACTTCTCGTCGTTAACGAACGATACTTTCGCGCGCGAGTTGAACCGGGTTGAAACATCGGCCTCCAGTTACAACGTCAAAGAAGGTAGCTTTGGTGCCTTGTCGCGTATTCTGGATGCGTATGCCGTATCAACGACGGGGCCTGATGGCGCGATTACCTATGCCAATGAAGAGTTTTGCAAGCTTAGTGGCTATAGCAAAGCCGAGTTGATTGGCCGTCGCCACAATATGCTCAGTTCTGGTATTCACTCTGCTGAATTTTGGCAAAATTTCTGGAATATCATTAAGAAAGACAAAGTCTGGCATGGCCAGATTGCGAATATGAATCGGCGGGCAGAAATTTTCTGGCTGGATGCGTTCGTTTTCCCTCTCTCTTTAATATCTAACGCAACCAATGGTTACATTTGTTTGGCATCCGATACTACGAAGTTGCAAGAAGAAGTGATTAATAAAGGGCAGCAGTTGGAGCAGGTCGAATCCATGCTGATGCAATCCGAAAAAATGGCATCCCTTGGCACGATATCAGCGGGTATAGCTCACGAGATTAATAATCCCGTGGCGTTTATTTCGACCGATATTCGAAATATCGGTGAGTATTTGGAATCACTTGCAGGAATTGCACGTTTGATGAAGAAAGACTGGGACCCGACCAAGTACGAACAGTTTCTTGGGAAGGTAAATGTCGATCATATTGACCCGGAAGAAGTGGACTATATCCTTGATGACTACCCACGTTTGATTGAAGAAACGAGTGAAGGTATCCAGCGCATCAAAACCATTGTTCAAGATTTGAAAGCATTTGCCCGTAAAGGGGGAGATGAGTTTTTACCGACAGACATCACTCGATGTATTCGCTCGTCACTTAATCTTGCACGTAACGAGCTTAAGTACAGCATACGCATCGATAAACGTTTTTTGGATTCGTTGCCGTCGGTAGAGTGTGCGGAGTCAGAGATTTCGCAGGTATTGCTGAATATTATTGTGAATGCTGCCCATGCAATCGATGGTGAAGGTACGATCGCTATCGGCACGGAATACGATAATGGCTTCGTTCGTGTGCGTATTAAAGATGACGGTTGTGGCATCGATGAAGCGACTCGTTCTCAAATATTCGAACCCTTCTTCACCACCAAGTCCGTAGGTCGAGGTACTGGCTTGGGGCTGTCGATTTCCCACGATATCATTGTCCGGCATCACGGTACTATTGAGGTGCTCTCCGAGCTGGGCAATGGCACGGAATTCATTATTTGTCTGCCTGTACAGCAACCGGCTACACAGCCGGATTCTGATGGCTTGAGCTCTACTGAAGTCGATACAATGATGGCACCAGCCCCCAAATGTCAGAAAAAATCGGGTCAGGTTTCTCCCCATTTGGTTAAACGTGTTTACGACTCTCAGCAATCGCAAAAACACACTCCGCCGCTAGATGGTTCGCAATGGCGCACTCGATAGTTGGATCCTGGGGTTTATGCATGGTGTAAAGCATGATGGCATCAACTTCCGTGAAATGAGCTTAAATGGTGCAAATTCCCGGCTTATCGGTGTTTTAGCCGTGATATCCAACCACTGAACAGGCGCGTTTGAATTTTTACAGGAATTTTACAGCCGATCTTGATATAGTTGCGCCTGTTTTCAGTAACCCGCTTTAGAATGCTTGTGAATCCCATTCTTGACCTCAGCAATGCCCCCTCTTCGATATTCCTATTCGGGTTGTCGGGCAGTGGCAAATCATACGTTGGTAACTTAATCAGCCAGCTTGCGGGCTGGCATGTGTATCACGCTGATGATGATCTAACCGACGCAATGCTGGATGCGCTGGAGCAGCGTAAGCCTTTTACCTCGCAAATGCGTGACGATTATTTTGATATTGTTATTCGCAGAATTAACGAGTTACACAGTGTCTATGATCGACTGGTGATTACACAGGCGGTCTACAAACAAAAGCATCGTCAATTGTTGGTGGATAACTGTGGCGATCTTGAGATGGTGTGTGTAGACGCCAACGACACGATTATCGCCGAGCGTTTATTGCGCCGAGGCAATGGTTGCCGGGCCGAAAGTGCCGCTGTGTTGCGTAAAGACTTTGAAAGCCCAAACCGAGAATACAAAATGCTGGTTAATGACGGCAACGATGAAAAAATTATTCGCCAGCTGAATAGTCTCTATACCTTACCCGTCGCCAGAACAGCCTGACGACTCAGTCGTTATCGGCCGACCGTTTCGAAACACCCTCTAATTCGCTCGCCAGTTGGCTCTCTAATATCTCCACGCGATTTTTTGCCTCAATCCATTGGCTCATATATCGTGTGCTCTGAACGTTGTGCTGTCTTAACATTCGGCCGGTAAAATTAGCATTGCGGTGATGTTGGATGTTCGTTAATAACGCATTGATGCGTTCAAACAAGTGCGAGCGGTGTTGCTCATTAGCGAATCGATCACGAACCAGTGATTCACAACGATGATGGGCAGTGCACCATTGATCTTCTTGCTCATACAGGCAGATTGCCGTGTCGATAAGCGCATCATGATCGTCTTCAATGCTTCCTGGCCACTGATCATTGGTTGTCGACATCCCCTCAGCTCCGNGCGAACTGGTTACCGATGGCGTACCTGCGAGCATGGCATCCAAAAGCTTACCTTTGAGCCCTGCGCCAAAGCGTAATGGTGCAATGCACAGTCGATAACGACTCAACGTTTCAATCGCATCGTCTGCCTGCCCTTTTATAAAGATGCCTTTCTTCGGGTTATGCAACTGCTGGGCTTTGGGTGGCGTATAGGCACCATAAATATGTAGCTCCGCATGCGGCAGGCGTGCACGAATAGCAGGCCAGAATGTCTGAAGCTGCAATAGCGAATCCCAGTTGGGTGGATGCCTGAAATTGCCAATGGTCACCATATGCTGACGATCGTTGAAATCTCGGCCATTGATGTGGAAGTTTGGTTCTACAACAAACGGCAGATAATGCAGTAATGCGGTGGATATGTTGAAATCACGGGTGAGTAATTGATGTTCGAATTCTGAGATAATCAACGATAAGTCACAACGCAATATGGATGCGATTTCTCGACAGGCCAAGCTGGATTGCATCAGGTTTTCGTGCAGCGCTTGTGGTGCGAGAGGTTGTTGGCGTTTGACCATTTCATGGCGCACATTGCGCAAGCACTGTAGGTCTTCCGTATCGAGAATTTTTAGCGCATCGGGGCAGCTTTGCTCAACGCGCCAGCCGAACTGTTCTTCCATCATAAAACGGTCGAAAAGCACAACAGAAGGGTTGAGAGTTTTCACAAAATCGTCGAAGCTCGAACAGTTGAGCTGAATAGATTGGCATTCGATCTGATCGTGAGAAAGATCATATTCGTTGCCGGTTCTCTGTGCCGCGCAGGCAAAAGTAATCTTGAATCCGGCTCGGCGGAAGCCGCTAAGAATCGACAGCATGTGCTGCCCGGCGGCCGATGAATTCGGCTCAGGCCATACCCAACCAACGACCAAAAGCCGAGGTGATTCGGGTGGCTGAGCAGATGGCTGACACGGTTCGTTCGCGGGCATTAGATGCTCCAAATATAAACCGCGCCAGCATACCGATACACCGTTGAAGGTGCAATCATCGCTGCCATTGGGAGATTATAGCGTTAGCTGACCAACGAATAATTCAGCAAGTAGTCCATGTTGTGTTCCGCTATTGCGGCTACCGTCAGTGCCGGGTTGGCGCACGCACATGAACCTGGTAGTAGCGAGCTGTCGGCGATAATCAAGTTATCATAACCTTTGACGCGACCATAGAAATCCGTTGCATGGCCCATCGTCATGCCGCCCAATGGATGCCAGGTGGTTTTCTTCGTCGGTAATGGTACCGGTATGCCACCGGCTTTCAGATTGNCCCGATTCATAGTGTGGTGCGCAGCAAGATTGGAATAAAACTCAGCGCCGATAGGCCAATCAATATCCAATGAGTCATTCCAGGCGCGATACTCCAGTTTTCCGAGTTTGTCTGGCACTGTCATGATCAGCTGATTGATTACATTAAACGCATCGGGGAACGGGCCGGGTGAATGTTGTACAGCAACCGGTTTGTATTTGTTGTCGAGGTCAAATACTGTCAGTGAATTGGGGCCTCCCTGAGGGCCTCCATTGCCCCATTGCAGCGGCGCTCGCATATAAATCTTGTCGCCATTGTTACCCCAGTGATGGCCAACTTCATCGTTCAAACGGTTTAACGTGCCTTTGTGCTTGGCTTTCAGCATCAGCTTGGTGGTATTGAGTGAGCCAGCGGCGAGCACCAGTAAGTCGGTTTCGAGTGTTTTACTGTCAATGGTGTTGCCCACATCATCGAGAACCTCTATGTGCACGTAATAGCCGCCTTGTGGGCGCTCAACAATATCGGTGACTTGATGCAGTGCCTTGATAGTGACAAGCCCAGTGGCCGTGGCTTGTTGTAGGTAATTTTTATTGACCGAGTTTTTGGCGCCAGATTCGCAGCCATAGCTGTATTGAGACGCTGTTGCTGCTGCGGGTACGGTGCCGTTAATTTCATCGGTGATGATGTTCCAATCAAACCCCGCGTGTGTGCGCTCAACCGTAAAGCCGGCTTTTTCCATATTCTTTTCAAACGTGCGCATGGATTTGTACGGAGAGCTGGCTAACACATGGTCAGGAATCGTGTCAGCGCCCAGCATGTTTCTAACGAGTGGGTAGTAATATTGATCCAGCAGATCGTAATTGACTTCTGTTGGGAATACGGTATCGAAGACTTCACGTTTTGGTTGAACCAGAGCGCCACCAAATACTAGAGAGCCACCGCCGACACCCGCGCCGCACAAGGCATCAAGATTCCAACTTTTAACACGCTCCAGCAGGCCAGTGTATACATCCACGTGGGCTAAACCGGCAAGTTCTTCTTTGCCACTGAGCCAACCACAGCGGCCGTCAGGGTCTGTGGATGTCGGAAACAGACCCGGATACGGGTTGTCACTGTCGGTATCCCAATGGCGGCCGCGTTCGATAACGGTTGTGGCAATGCCTTTTTGGGCTAGACGCAGGGCAGAAACGGCACCGCCGAAACCGCTGCCGATAACGATTGCCGATTGTGGCGTGGTGTCTGCGGAGACTGCTTTTGATGCACCAACAGCGGCTGAAGCAAGTGCACCTGCTTTGATAAACCCACGGCGAGATACACGAGAATTATTTGTCATGGTTGAGTTCCTAGATAGTGGTGACGCGGCATAGCGGGTATCTCATCAATTCATGGAGGTAAAGACAAGTTTAAATGCATGTGTTAGATCAAAAGAGTATTGGCTGCGTGTTTTTTATGTCCAACGCTGGTCGGATTTCGCAAGCGATTGTTGCAGGGGTGCTACACTTTCAGAACGACAAAAAAGCAATAAATTGGTGGCACCCAACGATCATGGCTTGAAAGGAATGCAAACATGGAGCGCAAACATACCCCGGTGCGCCAGCTACCAAGAACCAGAAAGGGGACATCCAGTTGGTATCGGCTGTCCTATCACGACAAACACCCCGATGCGGGTGTTGCAACACGAGCTGTTGTCCTTGCCAATGCGGAAAACCGAGCGAATCGTTTCCGGCTCATTGGTGTACAGCCGTCGATCAGCTTCCTCGCTATTGATGGCGATACTCTTCATTCAAATCTGACCGCATTGTTTGTTGATTATGCCGATGAGGTGCGCCTGAATTTAGCGCGCAGCGGCGACATGATCAGGAACTATCAGCTTGGCAGTATCGACTTAAAACCGGTTTTTCAAAGTCTGGAAAAAGCTGTCGATTTGCATCAAGATGTGGATGTTATTGTGATTGCTGACGAGAAGCACGTGTCCGTCAAATGCCTGCTTTCACAGCTGAAGGAAATGCAATACGAACATGTCGACTTCCATATTTGCCGTCACTTGTTGTCTCGTTGACACTCTCTTTGTGAGCGATAGTGCTCGGTGTGTGTGTCTGAACGCGAGCCGTTTACGTTTGCTGCTGATTGTTACCATGCTGCTTTTTCCCCACAGCAGCTGGGCGTCAGAATGGTCAGGCGTATTTTCTTTGATGCAGCAACGGCTAGGCTGGATGCAAGCGGTTGCTGTGGATAAAGCCCACGCACACAAACCTATCGAAGATATTGCTCGCGAGCAAAAGGTGTTGGCGTCTTCTGTTGCATCCGCACAACAAGCAGGCCTTGATGCAGAATCCACCCGGCAGTTTTTTCAAACGCAGATCGCCGTGGCAAAAGCGATTCAGTATCGTTGGATGGCAGAGTACGTGGTTGGCGGAGTACCCAAATCAGATTATTCCCTGCAAAAGGATATTCGACCTAAATTGATTGATTTGGGGCATTCTATGGTGGCGGCAATTGCCGTGGCGTTGTCGCAGGAGGAGGCGCTCACAGCACAAGATCGAACAGCATTTGAAAACACACTGTCTCTACCCATGCTGCACGATGATGATAAAAAAGCGCTGTTTGAATCGTTGCGAGCGATTCGTTTACAAAATCACCGTTAAACCTAGCGCCGCTGATTCACAGCGCTTTAGTGCTGGCCGCGTAACGCGACCACAATTAATCCGACGATGGCTTTTTCCGTTTTAACGGTGCGAAACCGTTTTCAGAAACCGTTGATGGGCGAGGTTTCTTGGTAGGGTTTCGAGTTGTCGACTTACCTTTTGTTTTGGTGCCTTTGTTGTTTGGCCCCTTACCTTTTGTTTTACTCTTCGGTTTGGCTTTTTTCTGTGGGCCTTTATAGTGGCCAATCAAACCTTTGACCTTACGGGTAGTGATTTTAAGCTTCAGATACCGAACGATGCTTTCCATCAGATTCCATTCGGTATGATCAACTAGGGTAATAGCTCTACCGGATTTCCCAGCACGGCCGGTACGGCCAACACGGTGTACGTGATCGTCGCCGTTATGGGCTACGGTAAAGTTGATCACCAAATCGACATCATCGACATCCAATCCGCGTGCTGCTACATCGGTGGCAACCAGTGCTTGCAGTTTGCCGTCTCTAAACTGATTCAGTACCTGTTTTCGCTCGCTTTGAGGAATCTCGCCGTGAATAAATCCAACCCGTAGGCCCGTGCCATTTAACAGATTGCTGATCTTTTGTACCTGCGCGCGGGTTGCACAAAAAACGAAGGTCTTTTGTGCCTCTTCGCGTTCCAGTAAGGCAACCAGTAGTTTTTCTTTATGGCGCAGATCATCGGCAAGTATGCGTTCCTGAATGATATGGTCATGGCCTTCGCGGTGATTATCCAAGCCAATGGCCATTGGCTCTTGCAACAATGACTCGATGCGCTTCATGCCACGATGACCAAAGGTGGCGGAAAACAGTAGGGTCTGTTTTTCATCATTGGCGGCACTGGCGATGATTTGCATGTCATCGGCAAAACCAAGATCCAACATACGATCGGCTTCATCCAATACAAGCACTTCGAGATCGCGCAAATCCGGCGTATTGCGTTCGATATGTTCGACCAAACGACCGGGCGTAGCGATAAGGACTTCAGGGTTTTTACGGATGGTCGCAACCTGATATTTGAACGGTTCACCACCGATAATTAAACCGCACTTGATCGGTGTGAAGGCTGCGAGCTTTTCGAAGACCTTTTGCAGCTGCAATGCTAATTCACGTGTGGGCGCCAGAATTAGCGCGCGTGTGCCGGTATTAGGGGCATCGTGTTCAAGCATACGTTGCAGCATCGGCAACAAAAACGCGGCAGTTTTACCACTACCGGTACGCGCACTTACCATAACATCCTTGCCGTCGAGAATAGCCGGAATGGCTTTCTGCTGGACTTCAGTAGGTGCGTCAAAACCCGCTTGTTCGATGGCTTTGAACAGGGGGGCACGGAAAGGAAATTCAGAAAAGGACACGCAATCGTTCTCATTGAAACGGGGAAGATCGCGTATTCTATCAAATTCCGGGCACGTCGGCTTGTGCTTCAGTGCCGATGGTTATTTCTGATCCTGCGCATCGGTCAAAGGTTGACGCTGACGGTGGTAAATCAAGCGCAACAGGGCTGGCAGCAAGACGATATCTGCAATCAATGCGAGAACAACGATAGTGCCGGTGATTAAGCCGAAATCTCGCAGGTTAATCAGGCCAGACAAGCTGTACGTCATAAAGCCGCCGAATAGCAATATCGTGGTAAATAGCAATGCGTTGCCAGTGCTGGCGAGCGTTTCCTTGACGGCTTTTTCAGCATCCCCAGAGCGTTCGAAGCTGTACTGAAATTGATGGATGAAATGCACGGTATCATCCACTACTAAGCCGATAGCGATGCTACCGATCAGGATGGAATAGAGATCAAGCTTCAGGCCTGCAACGTACATAAAACCCATACCGACAACAATCGGTAACAGGTTCGGAATCATGCTGAGCAAACCCAAACGCAGGCTGCCGATCATCAGAATCATCATGAGTGTGACGACAAACGCGGCGCTGATATAAGACTTCGCCATGGTTTCGATGGCCAATTTTTGTACGGGCGACAAGAGGTAGATTACGCCGGTAACGCTGACATCAGCAAGGTCGCCAACAATCTTGCGCACTTCGACTTCGAGTTTTTCAACAAACTCAGAATACGCAATAATATCGCGCCAAGGCCCGAGCATGGTGACACGAGCAGATGAAAAGTCGCTATTTACCTGACGTTGGAGTTCTGAGCCGCCAGACATTTCAAACAGCAGTAATTCTTGGGCGACCAGCTCGTCAGAGTCAGGCAAGCTATAAAAATCCGGGTCGTTGCCGTTAAGGCCTAGATGAACTTGCTTGAGCGTATCAACAACCGAACGGCTCGATTGCATTTGCACACCGTTGTATGAAAAGCTTTCGCCCATCTCGTTGAGCGCTTCGAGTGCGGTCATCATTTCGGTGTTTTTGACGCCGTTTTCTTGGTGGGTATCAAGTAACACTTCTACTGCAATGGCACCGAAAAATTCATCGTTTAACAGCTTGATCGATTTTGGCATTTCCGATTCTTCAGGTAGCCATTTAACCGGATCATGTTCAAAGTGCAATTGGCTTACGCTCCAGATAGCGGCGGCCAAAATAACACCAAATGTGAAGGTTACGGCCTTCGGGTAATGCCAGCCAAGCTCACCGCAGCGGCTCAGAAACTGTTGGCTCTTAACCAGCGTGCCTTTACCCCGGGGTGTTGGGCTGATGCGCGCGA
Source organism: BD1-7 clade bacterium (assembly GCA_902705835.1). Classification (NCBI taxonomy): domain Bacteria; kingdom Pseudomonadati; phylum Pseudomonadota; class Gammaproteobacteria; order Cellvibrionales; family Spongiibacteraceae; species BD1-7 clade bacterium. Next base: position 114,967 of record CACSIN010000029.1, on the reverse strand, counting down.
GAGTGAGTACCGACGGCAACAATACAATGGTATAGAACCAGGCAATCATAACACCGGCCGCGGCAAATTTACCGAGCGCACCAATCGGAACGATATCGGCGAAAGCAAACGACAGCATGCCGACGGCGGTTGTCAGGCTAGTTAACATCATCGGCATGCCGGTGTGTGACAAGGCTTCTTGAATGGCGCGCTTTTTATCTTGGTGCTCTTCGTATTTTTGGTAGAAGATACTGAGAAAATGCACTGAATCACAAACGCCTACGGTCAGTATGAACGACGGCAGAATCTGTGAAAACGAGCTTAACGCCACATCAAACATCGCCATTAAACCAAATAGGCTGGCCAGCGATACGTTGATCACCATCAGCGGCAATAGCACTGCTGATACGCGACGGAAGAGAATATAGAGCAGAATCAGAATGACCAGATTGGATAAACCTGCGAAAACCGGCGTCTCGAAGGCTATTTTACTGAGTAAGGTATTGCCGATCATCGGGCCGCCGCCGATGGAAATATCAAAATCATCGGCTTGATATTCGCTGATAACGGCGCGTATCGACTCCATAAACTGGTGTTGTTCTTGGGACGAAAAGGGCTGCTTTTTACCGTCCAGCAACTCAGGTGAGTAGGCCTGTTGGTACATGAATACTGATGTATAGTCGCCTGAACGTGAAATAAATCCTTCGGTAAATAGGGTGTTGTTCAGGGCGTGATGTTTAAAACGCGCCAGTTCATCAGCATCTTGCGGGAAGGATAAAATCAGGTTTTCCACGACCAGATCATCATCTTCGCCGAACACTAAATCGGTACTGATCATGCTTTTGATATCATCAAGAAAAACCACTTCAGCTTCTAATTGATGATGTAATCGAGAGAGTTTTTTCAGGAAATCATGATCAAACAGGTCATCAGTTTTGATCATCAAAACGGCAGCTTCTTCAAAACCATACTGATCGTGAAAGTCATGGTAGACCTTTACGGCAGGGTGGTCTTTATCCAGATTACTCTCGTTAGATGTGTCGATTCTGAGTTGACCGAGCCACGCACAGCAGAATATGGCAATTGCCAGCGCTGCAATCAAGGTCGCTTTGGGGTATCGGTAGATGAACTCGCCCAACTGTGCGAAATTATGGTGTATACGGGTCTTGAGTGTCATCGGTGGCCCAGTGAATCAGTGGCTAAAAAATGGCCGCATCATACCGGAAATGGGTGTCGAATGTTGAAGATGAGCAAAACGTCATCAATATTAATGCCTCCACCTACTTGAAGGAACGCCCTTGAGCATGCGCGTCAGTTGATGCTCAAATAGCGCATTAACGAATTGGCTGAAGGTGCGGGATAAACGTACGTTAAAATCATCCACTAGCTCGGCTTGGCCGGTTTGACTCTACATTCAAAGGAGCAAAAAGCAGTGACTCAACATCAAACGCTCCCTCAAGTGTTAGCTGGACCCATCGTACGGCGCTTCACCGCAAAAGAGTTGGTTGTCTGGTTGGTAACCTCTGATCCGCTGTCTATTCGGGCCACGATTGAAAAGATACCGCAGCAGCTTTTATATGATGCTGATTGTGATGCTCAGCCGCTCCAAATAGGCGAGCGAGCCTATGTGTATCTATTGAGAATGCCGTTGCAAACCGCCTGTGACGATGGCGATATCGTGTGTTACGACCTGCTGTTATCAAACGGCACAGATAAATACTCGCTGGCAATGTCCTCTCCGGATTTGCTATTCCCTGATGAAGACCGTTTTACACTGGTGTTTCATTCGCAGGTTCGTCAACTGTTACATGGTTCTTGTCGTAAGCCTCACCACCCGGGCCGTTGTGGTTTAGCTGCGGCCAGCCGCAAGCTAGCGGTGATGACCCCGACCGATCGCCCAGCATTGTTGATGATGGCAGGCGACCAAATCTACGTGGATGATGTTGCCGGGCCGATGCTGAGCGTCATCAAACAAACCATTGACCGCCTTGGCTTATGGCCTGAGCGTCTCGACGGAGCACTGGTTGAAGACTCCGACGCCTTATACCGAAGCGAACACTGTTATTACGAACGTGAAGCTTTACTGCCCCATGATAAGAAGAGCCAGCGGGTAGAAAAACGTGTGTTTACGGCCGTAAAAAAACCGATTTTTACCAGTGTCTCTGCTCATAACCATCTGATAACGCTAAGTGAAGTCATGGCGATGTATCTGTTGGTTTGGTCGGATGTCTTGTGGGCTGATGTCGATAACGGATATCCATTTAACTTGGCAGCGGAACACCACGACTTGTTTGATCAGGAAGCAAAAATCCTGAAGGCATTTGTTCAGGAATTACCTGACACCCGGCGACTGTTTGCGCATATACCGGTGTATATGATTTTCGATGATCATGATGTCACTGATGATTGGAACTTGACTCGGGATTGGGAAGAGACTGCTTATAACCATCCGTTTTCGCGGCGCATTATTGGTAATGCGCTTGCCGCTTATTTTGTGTGTCAGGGCTGGGGTAATGCACCGGAGACGTTCGAGTCAAAAGTTAGCGGTGACGCGGAAGGGGTAGCACCTAATGCGCTACGTACCTACGTGAATGCGGCAATGGACGGGCGGCCGGAAGATGCCCAAGATGCGATGATCAATACACTACTGCGATTGGAGTGTTGGCATTACGCTGTGCCGATGTCGCCGCCATTACTGGTATTAGATACTCGCACGCGCCGATGGCGCAGCGAATCCAATGCCAATAAACCCTCGGGCTTGCTTGATTGGGAGGCATTGAGTGAATTGCAGTCAGAGCTGATCAATCATGACGCGGTGATACTTGTATCCGCAGCACCCATCTTCGGCGTGAAAGTAATTGAAGCCATTCAGGGTGTGTTTACATTCATCGGCAAGCCTTTGATGGTCGATGCAGAAAACTGGATGGCGCATCGAGGCACAGCCAACGTTATTTTGAATATTTTTGGTCACCGTAAAACACCCAAGCACTTTGTGATTCTCTCTGGCGATGTGCACTATTCGTTTGCTTACGATGTGAGCTTGCGACGCAGAAATAGCGACAATCATATTTGGCAGATTACTGCGAGCGGATTCAAAAATACGTTTCCGAATAAATTGCTGGCAGTATTGGATCGGGCGAATCAACTCTTGTTTGCGTCGTCATCACCGCTCAATTGGCTAACTCAACGACGGCGGATGAAGGTCCGGTCGCGTTCTGTTGAAGGCAAAGGCAGTCGGAAATTATTGAATGGATCCGGGGTGGGGTATGTCAGCTTGAATGCAAAAGGCCAGCCGGTATCAATTGAAATCTGGGGTGCCGATAACACAACCCATCGGTTTACCCGTCGCTGATAGGGCCGCCATGGTGATAATGGCGGAGATGATTAGTGACTGAGACGATTAGTGGTTAATGCCACGCAAATAATGGCCGTGCAGGAAGTTACGACCCAGTAAAACGGGTGTTTCTTCGTCGCGGCGGTCTCGGATGATGGCCAGAATGAATTTTCTCACTCCATGTACTTCGATCGGAACGGCAATGACGTAGGCCTTGTTGCGGAATAACCCGATATAAACAGCATTGCGGATCTGGGTCGCTATGACAAAGGTGTCGCCGTGTCGGTTTTCTAAGCGGAAATGACCGGTTTTTCCAACATTGGCCAGTGCATCACTTTCGGCGTTTTCGACGGTAATGACATCCCCATTAATCTCACTCAGCCTGCTTTCAGCGGTTGTTTCCGCCAAAAAGCGAATCAGTGAGTCGGAAATACGTGCATGTACAATCTCGCCAATGGCAATGTGGCTGCGTTGATCAGCCAGTACCGATTTAGTTGTGATAACAAACAAGCAGAACAACAGGCTTGGAATCAATAACTTGCGCATATGGAAGCCCCTGTATTCCGGATTGCACAGTTATTATTATAAGCCAAGCTGGCGAAGCCGATGGATCGACTGTCGTAAAGTTGATTTGGCCTGGCTGCTGAGCACAGGCCAAATGAAGATCAGAGACCGTAAATGGTATTGGCTGCCGTGCAGCAAACTTTGTGCTTTGGTGGTGATAACGGGTTTTTCCAGTGCTGGCTGAGACTTTTCAAGCGTTCCAGTGGCGCTTTCCGGCTCTCAAGTGCAACTTCGACTTCTTTTTCCGCTGCCTGCCGGGCCTTAAATAACTGCATTTGAATACGGCTATAAACATTCACTGCACCGTCTCCAGTGGTTTCAATGGGCAGGAAAATAGCATCAGGCCAGAGTTGTGTGATTTTACTTTGCACGCCGTCGGAGACACCACTAGACGGCATACACCCAAAGGGTTTAACACTGATCGTCATGTTCGCCTTGTGGTTCGCTACGTTACTGATCAATTTGCCGACTTCCATGTGGCCTTCGCCACCACGGTTGTCGTTGTTATAAAAGTCGTGACTCAGTGTTGCCAACTCCGCTTGATCTGAAAAATGATAATCTTTGAACCCCATCAAACTCGCAAAGGTTTGGAATCCTGTCATCAGTACTTTTTCGGCAAGCCATAGCTTGGCCATGCGTACCGGTACTGAGATACCTTTGAGGCCGCGGCGGCTGTTATCGGATTGCGTCAGACGATCACGATTACGTGTATCAAAGCGGGCTTGCCATATTAGATACAGCATCCATGCGGTAATAAATTGAACGTCGACTTCAGCGCCTTCTTGTTCCAAAAATTGCTGCAGCTTGTAGTTGCCATCACCTTCGGTGGTCATCGCCCAAAACTCACCAATAATACTCACTTTGGGTTTTACGCGGGTTTTGTTGACCTCGATGGCACCCATGATGCCGCGTACTTTGTGTGCTGCACGTAATAGCGAGCGGTTTTCAGCAAGTGCGGTTTCAATAATTTGGCGACATTGTTCAACGGCCTTATTGGTTTCTCCCTCGTTCACTTCGTAAGGGCGGATGCGGTACATCAAGCCATTAAGTACATCACCCAATACAAATGCCTGAACCACTTTGATAAAGAAACGCGGTGAGACTTTAAAACCGCCGCCTTCACCGACCACCTGGTTGGCGCCACCCGTTTGTGACGCCGACAGCACCCGAAAGCCGTCAAATCCAGAATCTCGCAGCGCTTTTCGATATTCAGTAACGTATGTGCCAAATCGGCATGGGCCACAGGCTCCCGCAGTCAGAAACACATACTTGCTGCGAATCTCATCCACACTGAGCCCAGTCTCATCACGCAATTGGGTGAGGTATTTCACCAGGTTGCCAACGGTAAAATAGGTGGGGTTACATTGGCCACGGTTGCCGAATTCTTTGCCGACCGCCAGTGCATCGTAGTTGGGTACATCGAGTACCCGCACCCGGTAACCGAGACCTTTTAGCGCTGCGGCCAGAAAACGATCTTGAGCGACGGTGAGCCCGGCAACCAAAATAGTCGTGTGGCGAACGTCATCTTCGGTAAAGGTCTGATTGACGGATTCCACATAATGGTTGCCGGTACGCCCCGGTTGCCATGAGCCGGTCACTGGGGCGTTGGTGTCTGATGTATTGCCTGTGCGAGCGATGATGTTATCCATGTTTCAACCTCTTGATGGCTTCTCTGGCGCGACGGACGTTGTATGTTATCGCCGCGTCGATCGGTTGTAGCTGTGTGATTGCGTTAGTGGTGCGAAATATCCACGACATCAATCAGGTGGTCTTTTGTGTCGGTAAACTCGGCGACTGCCGGCGGCGTGAAAATTTCCACAGCGGCTGGTTCATCAACGGTTTCAGGAGTCACGCCGGCCGCTTCTTGCAACACATACTGGCGTTTCTTTAATGTATGCGCGTAGGTTTTAACGCGAATTTTCATCGAGCCCTGCGGTTTGTTAGCGTCGATATCATGCATTGCCGAATACGGCGCGCCAGCGGTGCCGATAATATTATCGATGATGCCGTAGGTAGGGGCATCGTTACCGCATTTGAAGCTCGATAGATCCAAAACCGCAATGTTCGGATGGCGGGCGGCAAATTTCGCAGCCCAGACTTTTTGCACCGAATTTGCGCTGTAGTTTTCTGGCCATACGTCGCGTATATCGGTTGCTGAGGCAATACGTTGCTGTTCAATATCGTCGGCGAAGTAACGGTTGAGCCAAGCCGGGTCTTTAGGGATCGAACGAATCGACAAAATCGGGTATCCCAGTGCCTGATACTCTTCGGTGATTTCGTGATTTAGCCCCGGGTCGTTGTGATATGGGCGACCGAGTAACAGAATACCCATGCGGCCGTTGGTTTCTAAGTGTTCGATTAATTCCCGGCCTTGGGTTTGTAGAATCTCGTCGAGTGTATCTAAGGCTTTCCACGCTTGTTCGACGGCGAAGTTGTTTTCGTCTTCAGTGATGTGGAGTTTCTCTCCCCAGGTGTCAAACAACTGTTTTTTCAACAAATTCGGTTCGTTCATGCTGACGGCTGCATCAACATAGGTGATGCCTTTGCGGGCGAAAAAATCCACTTCTTTGGTGAATGCGGCTTTAATCACGTTGGGCGTGCCGGCAACAATCGGGCAGCTGGCGGTGTCCATGGTGAAATCCACAAAACTGGGAATATGGGTGATGGTGGGGAAATACAGATAATCGACTGGGCGTTTTTCTGTGTGTTTATGGAACAACAAGTTGTGAATATGCGCCTGTGCAACTTTGGCCGGGTAACAGGGGTCGATGGAGCCATACTTGCCGCCTTCAGCAAACATTGCCTCGGAAGTGTCATCAGAGAAAACCAAGTTGCCTTTGCTGATACCAAGGGCCTCAAAGTAGGTTCGCCAAAACGGCCCGGTGCTCCACATATTGAGTACTTTGGGCATGCCTATTCGCAGGGTTTGCCGGTAACGAATAGCCTCATCGTTACTGCGTTCAAATGCACGGGTGATGGTGCGATCTTTTTTCAACGGATTCCAGCCGCGATACTCGACGGTCTCGGTGATAGTTGTATCGGCATTCGGCAGTGCTTCGGCATCGTAAAAGTGTTTGAAGCATAGATTGGCTTCGGTATTGACCAAATTGGGGTAGTGGGTCATACGTTGTTTGCGTTCGCGCTCTAACACTTTTAGCGCAGGTTTATCTTCTACCGTGCCTTTTTCGCATGAGAAGCCAGAAATATAACGCGCAGTTTTACCACCGCTGGTTTCGGTATCAATGAACGTACGCGAACAATGGTTGGCGCAGAAGGTACAGGTCGTTGTAGCATCATTCTGAGTGGTGTAACTCAGTGCAATGGCCTGTTCTAGCCCAACGAATGTTGAATGACCTCGTCGTGAAACTTGTTCTCGGGCTTCCAACGCCGCACCGATAGCACCGGCTTCGCCGGGGTGAGGGTGTACACACACGTTGGCATCAGGGACACGTTCTTCGATGTAGTCGACCTGGGCTTTAACAGCGGCCAGGTTGTATTGAGTCCCGCCTTGCAGCACAAACGTGTTGCCTAGCTCAGCTAAGCGTGGGATCTGAGCAACGTACTGCCACACATTTTTGGGCAGTACCATCGCCAGCCCAGCCATCAATTCTTCTTTGTTGTAGCCTTCTTTCTGAAAATTCACCCGATCAGAGTCGAGAAACACTGCGCAGCCATAGCTGAATTTGGGCGACAAACCGGCTTCGAAGGCATGGTCGGCATAATCAACAACCGGCACCCCAAACTGATCTGCCATCGCTTGCAGTAACATGCCGTTACCCGCGCTGCACTGATTTGAAAGCCGAAAGTTCTTCAGCTCGTCGCCGTTCAGCATCAGCACTTTGATATCCTGACCGCCAATATCACAGATCACATCTGCATTATCGAAGTAATGGGTCGCACTCATCATGTGGGCAATGGTTTCAACAATATTAACGTCGGCATCCAGTGCTGTTTCGAGCACATCGGCGGCATAGCCAGTGACACCAAAACCATCAATGTTGAGCGTCGCGCCGTTTGCTTGGACTTGCTCTTTTAACTGACCGAGCATATCGATCATGTCCTGGATCGGGTTGCCCTTTGATAATTGATAAGCTTTTAGTAGCACGTCGCCTTGGTGATCAACCACCACACACTTGGATGACGTAGATCCGCCGTCGAGGCCGAGAAAGCCATGAACCTGTTGGCCGGGTTGAAATTGCGCGGGTTTAAATGTTGGAATACGGTATCGATTTTTGAAACGCTGCAAGGCTAATTCATCAGGCGATAGTGCCGGGCCGCAGTTTTCTGCCAATCGATCCTGGCGACCGTTGTGAATAAAGGCTTCCAACTCATCGATGCCACAAAAGGTTGCGTCGATGTTTTCCTGTAGGCCAAACAAAACGGCACCGAGTGCGGCAAATAATTCGGCATTGGGCGGTACCTGAATCAATTCATCTAACGGCATATCTTCTGGATATTCGTAACCGCGATCCCGCCAGGTTTCAGGAATACGCAGGCGCCAGCACTCTTGTAAAAACGTTAAATAAGTATTGGGCCCGCCTAGCAATAGAACTTTGTGATTGAGGGTATTGCCTCGAGTTAATACCGACAGATTTTGCATCACAATGGCATCAGCCAAAGAACACATGATTTCGTCAGCCGGCACCGCACTTTTTACCAGATTCACAATGTCGGTTTCTGCAAATACACCGCATTTTGCGGCAACGTGATGCAGATGATCGCCATTAAAACGAATGCCCGACACATCTTCGGGTTTGAGGCCGACTTTGATCATGCACTTGTCGATCGTTGCCCCGGTACCGGACGCGCATTTATCATTCATCGACGTAACGGCTTGGCGTTCACCGGTTTTCGGATGGGTTTTGAAAATAATGATCTTGGCATCCTGGCCGCCAAGTTCAATAACACTGCCAACATCGGGGTAGAGGTGCTCAACGGCCATGGTGACGGCATTCACTTCTTGCACAAACCGAGCACCCAACAAGGGGCCGATAGGACCGGAGCCTGATCCGGTAACAAAGACACTGAAATCCGCATCTAGTCGATCAGGAAATTCATCACGAATACGCGCCAAAAATTCGGCAACCAGCTGCGGCTGGCGAGTATTGTGGCGGAGGTAGTCGTGCCACAAGATCACTTTCGTCTGTGTATCAACGACAACGGCTTTAACGGTAGTTGAGCCAATATCGATGCCGATGGCAAGTGGCTGCATGTTGCTTTCCCTGGTTTGTACGTTTCTTATTTTGTCAGAAAAAATAGCAATCTGTCGGTGCTTCTAGACATGTGGTTTGTCATTCATCTTATGAAGTTTCCAGAAACATACAACGACACAAATTGTAGGGTTATTCCATCGGCAGAAATTCTGGAAAACCTGTGCACACATTTTGGTGTTCAACTCGTCACATTATGCAGCGGGCTGAAAACGACAGGCATCGAGAGCTAGGGGGCTTAGGAGAAACAACCATCACCTTCATCGTATTGCTGGCACGCGATGGCATGAAGGCACGTTGGTCTTAGATTCACTGGAATAATACTCGCAGCTACCCATTGTTCTACATTGAATTGTAGTTTTATCGCGGTACAGCATATGAGTCTTCATGGGCATAGAGTTACTGAATATTTCGTTTTTGCGGTGGGAATCGATCGATGACCTTGGCTGAGTGCTCACTAACACAATATCTAGGACTTTCGTTGATCTCCCTGCATACGCTGAATCTATGCGAACCGTTTGCATCCGTCATGACAATAAAATTATGATGACCCCTCATTGCAGGAAGCCCAAATTACTATGCAGCCGCTAATTCCGTATTTTCAGACACTCCAGTTTAAAATTCCGATGCCGGATTTTATGCCGATGGATCAGATCGTTTTATTTGGTTTCGGCTTATTGGTCGGTACCGGATTGATTGTCGGCACTCAAATCGCCGGTACTCGTGCTAAGCGATTGGGTTTGAAAAGCTCGGTGATGACCGAAATCTATATTTGGACAGCGATCGGTATCGTTGTTGGTGGCCACATCGGCTACGGCTTGTTTTATCATCCACAAGAGTACTTTGCTAATCCCAAGCTGTTTCTCGATTTAACCGGAGGGCTCTCTAGCTTCGGTGGGTTTATTTTCTGCACCATCGCCATTCTTATCTTGCTATATAAACGTAAACAGCCGATTTGGCCCTATGCCGATTGTGTGACGTTGGGTTTTTCTCTCGGTTGGTTTTTTGGTCGTATGGGCTGCACCGTTAATCACGAACATCCAGGTACACCGAGTAACTTTTTTCTGGCGCGTTACTGTCGTCCGGTTGAAGGTTGGACATGGGAGTTACCGCAGTGGGCACGACTGAATCCAACCGACCTGCGTTTCAGTCACTGTACGGAGAACGGCAGTGTTGTCACTAGCTATGCCGATAAAGTGCCGGTAGATTACGCCGGTGTTGTGGCGGTACATGATATGGGTTTCTATGAGGCTCTCTATGCATTAGCATTGTTTGGTGTGCTCAAGTGGCTTGATCGTAAGCCGCGTTTTGATGGCATGTTCGCGATGGTTTTAGTCTTTACCTATGCGCCGTTGCGTTTCTTCATGGACTTTCTGCGGCCAGAGGCATTCAATGCTCGCTATGCGGGATTAACCCCAGCGCAATGGGGCTGTATCGTCTTTATGTTTGCGGGTATTTATGGCCTCTATTACCTGAAAAAACGGGGCACAATTACGCGTAATTTATCAGAACCGGTCTAATCCGATAGTTTCTACCCGACACTTTTTACTTTACAACAACAGGCATAGGTTGCGATGACGTGTTTACATATTACCAACGGTGATGTTGCTGCTGATTTAATTCGCCAAGCTCAGATTGATGGGCAAATAATGCCTTGGCGTGATGTGCTGCATGAAGGCCCTGTACCTGCGGGGTTGGATATTCGGGCACTGCGTTCGCTGCGTATGCAATTTATTGCAGCAGCAGGGTGGGCATCGAGTGATCTGTTAGCCGAGCATCTCAAAGCGTTCAACGCGATATTGGATGCGATTGAAACTCAACAATTCTCAGAGATTGTGCTGTGGTTTGAACATGATTTGTACGATCAACTGCAACTCATCGAAGTGCTGGATATGTTAGCCACCCTGTTTGATGGGCAGCTGACGTTGGTACAAACGGATACCTTTCTCACCAGTTTTGCAGCCACCGACTATCCAGCATTGTTTGATGCCCGAGAAACAGTATCGGAGGCTCAGCAGGCATTGGCGCAACAAGTCTGGCAAGCATTTCGCGCGCCCACGATGGAGCCGATAATCGAATGTCTGAATTGTGATCTCTCCGCGCTGCCGCATTTATACGCTTCGCTATTGCGTTGGTGTGAGGAATTTCCCAACCCGGAGACAGGTTTGAGCCGAACGCAAACGGTAATTCTTGCACAGCTGGCTGAACAGTCGTCTGAAGCCAGCCGATTATTCGGGCGATATCAGCAACAAGAAGAAGCAAAATTCATGGGAGATACGGTGTTTTTCTGGATTGTTCAGCGGTTGGTTGATGCGGGTGTTGTGGCTGCAGCATCGACTGCTGCGATTACGGGAGAAACGACGCTGTCGATAACGGCATTGGGCGAGAAGATCTTGAATCGTCGCTGTCATCTGCAACAGATAACACCATTGGATACTTGGCGTGGCGGTACGTATTTTCGCTAGTACACATTCTATGTAATCTATGTAATCTATGTAATCTATGTAATTAGAATGTGCACCTCCCGGCCGATGTTTGCCGGAAGGGCAATAGCGCTGTGCGTGTTAGTGTATGCGCCCACCTTTGTGTGATGAGGTTTGGCCAGGTTGTGAAACTGTGCGCAAGTAAGGTTTAACGGTGTCATAGCCATTCGGGAAGAGCTCGTGCGCTTCTTTGTCAGAGACGGTTGGCACAATGATCACATCTTCACCTTGTTGCCAGTTAGCCGGTGTCGCAACCTTGTATTCTGATGTCAGTTGCATGGAATCAACCACACGTAATAACTCATGAAAGTTACGACCTGTTGTCATCGGATAGGTCATCATCATTTTAATGCGCTTGTCGGGGCCAATCACGAATACGGATCGCACCGTTGCATTATTGGCGGGTGTGCGTTCGTCGGTGCTGCCACCGACTTCCTCAGGCAGCATGTTGTAGAGTTTTGATACTGCCAAGTCAGCGTCAGCGACGATTGGGTAATTCACTTTGTGGCCTTGGGTTTCGGCAATGTCTTTTTCCCATTCACGATGGCTTTCGAGTGAGTCGGCACTGAGGCCCATCACTTTGCAGTTCCGTTTGGCAAACTCATCCGCTAAGCCTGCCATATAACCCAGCTCCGTGGTGCAAACAGGGGTAAAATCTTTCGGGTGCGAAAACAGGATTGCCCAGTGATCGCCTATCCATTGATGGAAGTCGATAGGGCCTTGGGTTGTCTTCGCTTGGAAGTTTGGCGCTGTGGAATTAATTCTGAGGTTCATTGGACAGTACTCTTATCTTCAATCGATGAAAAATCATATTCTCCAAACCGTTGACGTTTGGTTGACGCCAACTGCGCAGAGAAAGTATGTAGATTGAGAGCACCAAAGCCGTTGTTGGTTTCATCCAGCCGACAGCAGGCTAGACTGAACTGTGATGAATGAAACAGTTGGCCGAATAAAGGTCTGATATCACGCTATCACCACTAACGGCGGAAAAGGCGAATCCATGCATCAATACTTGAGTGTTGCCCTGTTTGCCTTGACGACCACTGTAACGCCAGGGCCGAACATATTGATGGTGCTTTATTCGGGCCTGAATCACGGTATTCGTCGGTCGATTCCGCATTATTTAGGCATTTGTATCGGCTTGCCGATTATGATCACCGTTGTGGGCTTGTTTCTCGGGCCGCTGTTTATGCATTACCCGCTAGTGCACTACGTGTTGAAAGGCACCAGCCTGCTGTATCTCGTCTGCCTGGCCTTCAAAATTGCATTCAGTCATCCACACAAGCTAAGAGATCACGCCCCGATCGGTTTTATGCAAGCGGCTATGTTCCAATGGATTAACCCGAAGGTCTGGATGATGGCGCTTGGCGCGGTTGCCACCTTTACGCATGTGGGTGGTGATATTCACTATCAAATATTGATGATTGGTCTTATTTTTCTTTTTGTTACCTTCCCCAGCGTTGGAATTTGGTTAGTGGGTTCCGCATCACTGAAGCGCTTTCTGACATCTACCTTCCACCTACGTGTCTTTAATATCTGCATGGGCTTGCTGTTACTCGTTTCCATTGCCCCCATGGCATATGGTTTCTGGCAGGAAGTGATGCCTCTCCTTCCCTTAGATTTCCCGGCTTAATAAACAAACTATCGCGTTAAGGCGCGATTGCGGTTAGCATGAATTTGGTTAGAATAAGCCGCCAAACAGGTTTCTTGATGCGTTTGCCGGGGTCATAAATATCGGCTCGCGGCTGATTGCCGTCGCTTCAGGGAACTCGTGAAGGAAAGTCGTACAGGGAAGGAGTATTCAATGGCTGACAATCTGTTCAAGGCCGTTCAGGCCCGTCTGTTACGCTGGGCTACCCAGCGAATATCGCTAGTTTTTCAATTGCTGCGGATTTTTAAACCCGTGATCGTCGTCGGTGGTCGTGCCATCGTTACGCGTTTTGATGATGTGCAATCGGTTTTAAATCGCCCTGATGAATTCGATGTGACCTATGCCGAGCGCATGGGCGTTATTACTGACGGTGATAACTTTTTCTTGGGAATGTCAGATACCGCGCGTTATCAGCAAGACGTATCGAACATGCAAGTGGTTGCACGTCGCACGGATATTGACACGCGTGTGCGGCCTTTTATTGAGGCAACCGCCAACAGCTTAATTGATGTACACAGCGGTGAAATGGATTTGATTCGCGACTACGCACGGCGTATTCCAGCGTTGTGGGTGAGTGACTATTTTGGCATTCACGGGCCAGATGAAAGTGCACTGATCGACTGGACAACCTATATGTTCCAGTACCTGTTTTTTGATGATAGCCCCGAGAGTGATAACCAAAAAGCGGTAGCGTATGCCGCTGAATGCCGGCCTCACCTAGATCAACTCATCGCTGATCGACACCAACAAGCTGATCGTGACGACATCATCGGCCGCTGTTTGCATCTGCAACGCAGCGCGACACCGGGTATGTCGGATGTGGCGATTCGCAATAACATGCTCGGGTTAATTGTTGGTGCTATCCCAACCTTGACCAAATCTTTTGCCCATGTGCTGGATTACCTGTTCGCGCATCCAACGGCGATGGCTGAAGCACGCCGGTTATCTGATCAAGGGGATATAGATACTCTGCAGCGTTTGGTGATGGAGTGTTTACGTTTGAACCCATTTGCCGCCGGTGTGCAGCGCGACGTTGTTGCTGATTGCACATTAAGTGGTGCCCGCTTGACCGCAGGTACCCGAGTAGTTGTAGCAACCCAATCGGCCATGTTGGATGGGCGTCGAGTCGAAGATCCAAAATCCTTCCGCCTAGATCGGCCTGATTGGGTTTATCTGCATTTTGGTGCAGGCATGCACAGTTGTTTCGGGCGTTATCTGAATCCGGTTATTCTGGCCATGATGTTGGCACCGGTTGTGGTGTTACCTGATTTGCGACGGGCCAATGGCGAGGGTGGAAAAACACACTGGCGTGAGGCCTTTCCTACTCAGCTGAAGGTGGTTTTTACCCCTGTGCTACCGAAGTCGACGGCCGTAAACACTACCGACTCCCGTGGTCAGCATGAACCTGTACCTGCACCATCTACTGCCGTGGCAAAGTCAGATACTGAAGAGACGGTGGTTTGATATCACCGTACAACCGCTAACGATAACAAGGAGCGTCTATGTCTAATATCGCGGGTAAAGCCTATGCGATGAATGTCGTAACACCAGTGAAAGGCTGGTATGCCTGGCAAACCAAGTTCATTTTCTGGTTTGTTGTGAAGTTTCCGAGCTTTTTAAAAGGCCTGATAAATCTATCGTTGATTCACTATGCACACTGGGCAGTGTTAAGCCCCAAACAGTTTCCACATCTGAATGAGAGCCAGCCGAAAGAATCACTAAACTACCATTACATGTTTTTTTTCTCGAATTTCAACGGTAGTTGGTCGCAGTATGTCGATAGCTTTTCGTTTGCGATTCCATCGGGGCTGGATATCTTTTGGCGTAAGAATATTGGCTATCCGAAATCGGTACCTTTAACGCCGTTTCATGATTACATCCGCTTTAACCAGGTACAGACCAGTCACTATTACAGCGCCTACCCTTATGCGGCATCCAACGATGTTAAAAGTGCTGCCAAAGTTAAAGATGCACTGTTGGCGTTTGAAAGTGAGTTTCTAGAGGCGGACGAAAATACCTTTGCCGATGCTTATACCCGTTTGTTAATTGACTTACAAAATGACATGGGTGAACTCGGCCCGGTACCGATTGTTAGCATGGCCAGTGATGCCGTGATTAATAACCGCAGCAGTCGCCCGACTGTAATCGCTAATGAAGTGGAGGAAGTATAAATGGCGAATACCAGTGGTAACGCGTTTTGCCTGACCGTGCTCTGCCCGGTTAAAAACGACACGGTTGGCGGACGCTCGTGTGCTGCGCTAACGCGGGATATTATTGAACATCTTCCAACCGGGCTAGAAAGCCCGCTGGCGAAAGTGCCACAAACATATTTCGGGCGCTTTTATTTGCTGAACGATGTGTTTTATCAAGGTGGTCAGCATGAGCGCGATCATCTCAAATCCCACTATCTGGTCTTCACCGCCAACTTTTTTGGTGATCTGGATCGTTGGCTTGAAGGGTTTTGGAGCAGTGCCAGCGATGATGCCCAATACATCTGGCAGCATTGTGTCTCGTTTGACACCGTTGCCAGCGCTGAAGGGTTTCGCGATTACATCAAAAAGTGCCAAGTTGATGCGGCGCTGTTTTTTAATGGGTCTAACGACCATGCATTGGAAGATCAACTGAAAGCACTGTTTTTGAAACAAGAATTTTCTCGTTTTGCGGTCGTAAATCAAGGACTGGCCCCGGCTGATTTGCGTGAGGAATTCCGTGCATTTTTACAACGCGTGGAGCCACAAAACTTGGCTGGGCCGAGCTTTGTACCGGGGGCTGAAACGGTCTGACGTGATCAGCCGTTGCATTAAAAGCATACAAAGGACGTATCATGACTAAAACACTGGATCTGCACGACATACAAGGCAACATTGTTAAAGGCTACGGGCGTTACGGGTTTCCCAAGGCACGCTATGTGTTTATCAGTATTCTGGACGCCGCCAAAGGCCGTGCCTTTATCAAGGATTTACTGCCTCACATCACCACCGCGGCACCGTGGAATGCTGACAGTTTGCCGTATCAAGATGACGCAAAGCCCTTGGCAACGTTGAATATCGGTTTTGCTTTTGAAGGATTGAAAGCGTTGCAGCTGCCATCGCGCTCATTACGAGAGTTTCCCGCGGAGTTTCAGATGGGTATGCAGGCTCGCGCCGATATTTTGGGCGATGACCTCGGCAGTTCACCCGGGCAATGGGATCCGATCTGGCTTGAAAGCCATGTTCACGGATGGATATCCATCAATGCCTTCGCCAAAGACGAATACGATCTCAGTCATATCGACAATAAATATCAGTGGTTATTGAACAAAATCGCTGCAACGCAGGGCGGCGTTGTTCAGCTGGACGGGCATCGTGGTCCTTACGGTGATATCCGCCCGTACCAGGATGCATCTGCGGTTTATGCCAATGGAAAGCCGGGTAACAAAGAGCACTTTGGATTCGCTGACGGCATCGGGAATCCATATTTTGAAGGTAATAGTCAGCCGATTACGCGCTTGCCGGGTAATGGCAAGATTAATCACGACGGCACTTGGTCACCCTACGCAACGGGGGAGTTTATTCTTGGTCATGTTGATGAAGCACAGGAATACCCCAAAGCACCGACACCGCGATTGCTGTCTAAAAACGGTACTTTTATGGTGTACCGCAAGTTGCATCAGAACGTCACCGAATTCAATGACTATGTCGATACCGCAGCAGAGCATTACCCGCATAGTGAAGCCCTGCTAAAAGCCAAATGGGCGGGCCGCTGGCCGGATAACGGTGCGCCGGTGACCTTGTTTGAAACCGATGAAGCAAAAGCCGCGCTAGACAAACAAATGGCCGAGCTGAAAAAACAGGTGGCTGATACCGATGCCGATGAACAGACCCGTGATGGCGCGGCCCAAGCCTTGGCGATGTTGCGGCAGAAATGGACCAACTTTACCTTTGATGATGATGCGCAGGGTGCCAAGTGCCCAATTGGCGCGCATATTCGTCGTGCTAACCCTCGTGGGTCGCTGGAGCTTGAACGTGATGCCTTTGATCGTCGCGGCGCGTTAACCGATCGACGCCGAATTTTACGGCGAGGTTTGCCCTATGGTGACAGCACCAATGGCTCTGGCGATCACGGTATTGTGTTTATGGCGTTAAATACCAGTATTGAGCGCCAGTTTGAGTTTCTGCAACAGCAGTGGATGAACTACGGTAACGACTTTGGGCAGGGTAACGACAAGGATTTATTGATTGGTAACCATGCGACGGAGCACGCCAAAATGGTGATTCCGGCAGAGCCAAATGGGCAAGAACCGCCGTTTTTCTGCCCCAATATTCCGCGCTTTGTTGAGACGCGTGGCGGTGAATATTTCTTCATTCCAAGTATTACCGCATTAAACATGATGGCGAAGGGGTCAATCGATCCTACCTGAGTGTATTTTCAAGCCGTGCGCGGGTTTGTTTCTTCAGCAGCCCGCGCGTATGATGTCGGCTTTCATCCGGATAATCCCGGCCATTTTTCTAGCGAGACCCTTCCCATGACTTTACCCATTGCCAATGATCACGTGGTATCGATTCACTACACCCTGACAAATGTTGACGGTGAAGTGCTGGATTCTTCAGAAGGCAGCGATCCACTTCAATACCTGCACGGCGCAGGCAATATTATCCCAGGTTTGGAAAATGCCTTAATTGGCAAGCAAGTGGGCGAAAAAGTCGATGTGACTGTTAAACCAGAAGATGCGTATGGCGAGTCCATGGAAGAAATGATCCAGCAAGTGCCACGTGAAATGTTCCAAGGCGTTGACGAAATTGAAGTCGGCATGATGTTCCAAACACAAAGCCCTGATGGCCAAGCACAAATGGTAACGGTTGCTGCAGTGGATGACGAGACTGTGACCATCGATGCTAACCACCCGCTGGCTGGTCAAACAATCACGTTTGCAGTAGAAATTGCAGAAGTACGTGAATCTTCAGAAGAAGAACGTTCACACGGTCACGTCCATAGCTGATTCTGACCCTGCGTTGAGCCCGGTTTTGCCGACAGCGATATCGTCGCTGTCCTACAGTTATACGCTGTCGGGCTTTTTCTTTTTCCCTCTTGTTTCTTTTCTGTCTGTCTAATTCCTGTTTGTTAGTCTCGCCTGTGTAATCACTTGTTAAACGTAATGCCTGCGTACGTGTGTTTTTATGTGTCTGTTACGTGCTGATACCGGTTGTCGTCGCCAGCAGCGGGTACGAAAACAATAACAAGTGAGTGGTATTGAAGCTGGCATGCACCAGCATAGCGACCCAGAGCCTGCCGCTGGCGATAAACGCGAGGCCATAAGCAATGCCCGTAAGTGCGGCGAGTATCATATAGGCGGTGCCACCGGGCCAATGCACCAAGCCAAACACGGCGCTGCTAATGATCAGTGCCAATACAACGCCAACGCGTTGCATTAATTGGTTGAGCAATAGTCCACGAAAAAGTAGTTCCTCCGAAAAGCTCACAATCAGCAGATTATTGACAAAAAATAACAGATACCACGGCGCAACAGCCGGTGCAAAACGCACGATGCCCATTTGCAATGCGATAGCAAAAATACTGGCGAGAAGAGCGATACCTAACATCAACCATGCAGCGGGTATGCGGCGAAAGCTGGTCAATGAATGTGGCCAAGCGAGCAGAATGAGCAATGCCGCTACTGGCCTATCGATATTGAGGTAGAGGGTGAAGGGCACGCTGTTAGGTTTTACGACCTGGTGATCAATCACTTGCAGGTTATTGAACCCTGGCACTAGGTGTTGTGCCAAACCAAATGCCAGCGCGACTAACAAAATAGCTGGGCCCCAATATAACAGCCCCCTAGCAGGTTGGTGGCGAATGTACCCGGCAAGTACACCGCCTGCGGCGACAATCAGTAAGCCGACTAGCGTTAATTGGCCGGCTAACATAGCTGCCAATAGCGCGGTAATGACGATAAGCGGGTACCCTCGCCAGCGCAGTAGTGCAGCCACTATGCCTGCAACCATCAATCCGATGGGGAGATACGCAGCCAGTGATGTTGGGAGTTCCATGTTTCCCTCACAGTAGGTCGTTAGTCATCGACCAGTTGAATATTCAGGCAGTCCAGTAAGCGAGTTGCTTCCATCCGTGAAAAGATTGCGCCTTCAATCCGGCAATCACGAAAGTCGATAGCATAGTTGACGGCGTCGGTCAGGTCGGCCTGCTTTAGATTGGTGGCATGAAATACCGCTTCGCTGAAGTCACAATGCCTGAGATCTGCGTTTTCTAGGCTGGTTTCGGTAAAGTTTGCATGATGAGCGTCGCAATGACGCATTTCAAGCTCGTCTAGCTGCAAGCCGAAGAAGCTGGTGTCGTGCAACCGGCAATGTTCAAAGCGCATCGGCGCAGCGAATACCGTTTGGGGCCAATTCAGTCGTGTCCAATCGATGCCTGTCATTTTGCAATGGCTGAACTGTACATCCGAAAGACGGCTAAAACTCAGTGAAATATTGCTCAAGTTGCAATGTTCGAATACGCAGTCGATAAATCGGCAGCGGTTGAGTACCGCATCAGAAAGGTCACAGTGTTCAAAACGACAATTGTCGAATTCAACCTCAGTTAATGTGTCACCTGGCATCTGTAATGCGTTGAAGGTTTGGTCGAGTTGCAGGCTTTTGTCATCAATCATATCGGGCTATCTGTTGTTAAAAAGGGTGAAACCGGCGGATTTAGGTCACAAAAACGACGGAATTTTCATCATTGCGAATTTTGCATATAGGCACACACGCCAAACTGGCAGAATGCCGCGCGCTGAAGTTGCAGGAACGCAGCGCATAAATCGGGCGCAGACCATGCCGGCATGGGGTGTTATCAGAATCACCGCTGATGACACTTTGATGTTAAGCCCGATTTTGCACCGGATCATTGGGTTATGGATGATCCTGCAACTTTGTGCACGGGGTCGGTACTCCTAGGCCTTCCCCGTGCAGCCACTATCTGCACGCCCGACCGTTTATGCCCGGTCAGGAAAAACGTACGCACAATAATGAGGGACACAATGAATAAAACCAAATCTGTATCAGGTTTTTTATCAGCAGCATTGTCTGTAGGGGCGTTGAATGCGGCGCAGGTTAGCGCTGAGGGTGTTGATGGCTATATCGGTGCCGGTGCGGGTTACTTTAACCACGACATCAACGATAGAGAATTTGATTTACGCACGAAAGACAACAGCAGTGGTGCGTGGCAGGTGTTCGGTGGTCTCGATTTTGCCGACTATTTTGGTGCTGAAGTTTATTACAGCGACCTGGGCAATACTCGTTTTAAGAGCATTGCAGGTTCTGTCGATTACGCTGCGTACGGTGCAAGCTTCCTCGGTTATTGGCCAATGAATCATAACGATTGGGCGCTTTACGCGCGTATCGGCATCGCTGGTATTGAGCAAGAAGGCCAGAATCTTCCGATCAAAAAATCCGTACATACACGCGCATCCGGTGGTATTGGTGTGCGTTGGAACTTCAACCCTAACTGGTTTACCCGTTTTGAGATTGATACTTACGGTTCAGATCATCAAGGTGCGTTCTTATCGTTGGCTTACCACTTCGGTAATGGCACTGCTAAAAAGGCTGCCGTGCAAGCGCAGCCCACTGTTACTGAAGTAGCAGAACCGCAGCAGCAACAGGTAAGCGACGCTGCTGAGAAAACCAGCAATGATATGAATAAAGAGATCAATAAAGAGCTGGATAAAACCGCTGCTGCTGCAACAGCCGCGACAACAGCCGCCGTTGTAGTAACCGCAGAAACCATGGATACCGATGGTGATGGCATTGTTGATGCTAAAGACAACTGTGGCAAGACGCCTGCAGGTATCACTGTTGATGAAACCGGTTGTGCGTCTTTCCAAGGTAGCTTTGAAGGCGTTCAGTTTGAGTCGGGTTCCAGTACATTGAAGCCGAGCTCTTATGAAGAGCTGGATGAAATCGCTGCTGCATTGAATCTCTATCCGAACGTTAAACTGGCTGTTGCCGCACATTCGGATGCCAGTGGTGCAGCCGACGCAAACCTGAATTTGTCGCAAAAGCGTGCTGAATCAGTGGTTGCCTACTTGCAAGGCAAAGGTGTTGAATCAGAACGTATGGAAGCAAAAGGATTCGGTGAAGAACAGCCGATTGCCAGTAATGATAACGCCGAAGGGCGTGCAAAGAACCGCCGCGTAGAGTTCACGGTTGAGCAGCGTGAACTCTAAGCTGATGTAGTTAGTTCTGCGTCAGGCGATAGTGGTGCCCATCCTCATGTGGGCATCGCCCCGGAGCCCCCTGTACTCCGGGTGGCAGCTTGGAGGAGTTGCCAGCTGACAGTCACGGATTGGCTGTCAGCACCTTTTTTTAGGTTGCTTACTTTTACGTTGTTTATTCTTTCCTCTTTCCTCTTTCCTCTTTCCGTTTATCTCATATTTCATTGTTGAGTATTTGGCGATATCGGTAACTTTCCAGCCATTCGACTAGTCTCATGTGTCAGTTCCCGTATTCCTGTAATGGAGGATGAACGCCATGTCTGTGATTGATGTTTGGATGCAACACCCGACTGAACGTTTTCTGCAGCAGCCCTTCTTTGATTCGTTGCGGCGTTGGATGGGCAATGATTTTACGACCATACCGTTGGAATTTACGCTGCAATCGCTGTCCGATGCGGATATTGAAAAGGCGCTAATTTGTGCCTGGTATGGCCCACAGGGCAGCCTGATCAGCAATGATGAGGTGGCCACATTGGTTGATACCTATCCGGATAAGTTCGCAGGCGTTGCCTCAGTCGACATCCGCAACCCGGTTGAGGCTGTGCGCACACTCAAACACTATGTACTCGAAAAAGGCTTTGTTAGTTTACGTATCGTGCAATGGGTATGGGAGGTTCCGGCAACACATGCGCTCTACTATCCGTTATTTTCCGCCTGTGTAGAGCTGAATATTCCTGTTTGTCTACAGGTCGGTCTAACTGGGCCGCTGCGAAGTTCAGAATCTGGCAGGCCGGCACATATCGAGCGTATCGCGTTGGATTTTCCTGATCTGACTATTGTTTGTGGCCATATCGGCTATCCGTGGCATGACGAGATGATCGCCTTTGCCACCAAGTTTCCAAATGTATACATCGATACTTCCGCCTATAAAACCAAGCGATATCCGGCAACATTGGTGGAGTATATGAAGCGAAACGGGCGGCAGAAGGTATTGTTCGGGTCGAATTATCCGATGCTAACACCACAGCAGTGTTTACAGGGTATTGATCAACTAGAGCTGGATGATGAAACCCGGCAGTGTTTTTTGTATAACAACGCCAAGCGTATATTTAATATTTAGTATTTTGAGTATTCGATAAAAAATGGCCGTATGCATTACGCACACGGCCATTTAAGGGACGCTGGGTGAGATTCCCAGCTAGATTTGGCTAAGTTACGGCGTTACGATATTGAACCAGAAGTCGAAGTTATCCAGTGTCGCAAGCAAGTCGTTGAACGCTTGTGGGTCACCTTTAACTTTGATTTTTCCGTCAGCAACCGCTTGGTCGAACGAAATCTGACCCAGCTGTATCTGATTCAATGTATCCTTCGTCAGTGTTGCTGTGGCATCAGCTTCTTCCACCTGGTTAGTGGTGTAGTTCAGCACCGAGTTTTCTAACATCAAGCTGTAGCTCTCTTTGAGGTCTTCAAAGTTAAGATTCAGCACCATCTCTTTACCTTCAGCTTTCTCTGGCAAAACGCGTACACCCATGTAGTCAAACAACATGGTCACAGGCATATTGGCGATGATGTCTGGCGATGCAGTTTCCAATGCCATGGCATTCGGCAAGCCTTTACGCAGCTCAAGTGCACCTTGCAGATACACAGAACGCCAAGGGCCAGATTCAGCTTGATAGCCGAGTTGCTCGTAGCTATC
This sequence comes from BD1-7 clade bacterium, assembly GCA_902705835.1. Classification (NCBI taxonomy): domain Bacteria; kingdom Pseudomonadati; phylum Pseudomonadota; class Gammaproteobacteria; order Cellvibrionales; family Spongiibacteraceae; species BD1-7 clade bacterium. The sequence goes on along the minus strand of CACSIN010000029.1, from coordinate 91,865 downwards.
AGCTAACAGGTTCTTTGCGTCTTTGTTGTCGGGTTGTGCAAATACCAAATGCTTCAAGACTTCAGCAGTCCAACGGTATTCACCGTTGTTGTAGTCTTCGCGTGCGCGACGCAGCAGTGCAGGGGCACCGCCCATGTACTCAACGTATTTTTCAGCCGCTTGCTGCGGTGGTAGATTGTTGAGGTCTGAAGGGTTGCCGGTGTACCAGCCCATGTAACGCTGATAAACAGCACGGCTGTTGTGGCGCAAGGTGCCGTAGTAGCCACGGGTTGCCCAGTTGTTTTCTAACGATGCTGGTAGCTCGATGATTTCTGAAATTTCTTCACCGGTGTAGCCTTNGTTCATCAGGCGAACAGATTGGTCGTGAATGTACTTATAGATGTCACGCTGCTTTTTCAAGTAGTCGACGATTTTATCGCTTTCCCATACTGGCCAATGGTGTGATTGGAATTTCACTTGGGCATCGTCACCCCACATCTCAATGGTTTCATTCAGGTAAGCAGCCCAGATCAATGGATCACGAACTTTTGCGCCACGCAATGTCAGCACGTTATGCATAGTGTTGGTCGAGTTCTCGGCCATCCATAAGGCTTTCATTTTCGGGAACCAGGTGTTCATCTCGGTCGGTGCTTCAGTACCCGGTGTGAACTGGAATACCATCTCAACGCCGTCAACTTTCATCTTCTGACCGGTTTCGGTGATGTAATCAGTTGGTGCGATCAAGCTACCTTGGCCAGTAGAAGTCGTTTGACCCAAGCCACCATTAACGCCTCCTTGGGGGTTACGCGGCAGCAAAGAACCGTACATGTAAACCGCGCGACGGCCCATGGCGTTACCGGCGATAACGTTTTCTGAAACCGCGTGCTCGGTGAAGCCTTCAGAGGCAATAATCTTAACCTTGCCTTTCTTAACGTCTTCTTCGTCAACGATACCGCGTACGCCACCGAAGTGATCCAAGTGGCTGTGGCTGTAGATAACAGCAGTTACTGGGCGTTCGCCAAACTGTTTATCTAACAATTCTTTTGCCGCTTTTGCTGTCTCAGGGCTGATCAGGGGGTCAAAAACGATCCAGCCTTTTTTGCCGCGCACGAAAGTAATGTTAGAGAGATCGTAGCCGCGAACCTGATAGATACCGTCCATAACTTCGAATAAACCATATTCCATGTTCAGCTGGGCATTACGCCACAAGCTCGGGTTAACGGTATCCGGTGACGCTTTGTCGGTGCTGATGTAGGTTTTGTATTGCTCGAGATCCCAAACAACCTGATCATCGGCGTTTTTGATAGTCAGTGTGTCAGGTTTGGCAAGAAATCCGCGTGTGGCGTTTTCAAAATCGGTTTTGTCTGAAAATGGCAGGGCTTGCTTCACATCAGCGTTAGCTTTCTGTGTGAATTCACTGGCAGGTTTAGGTTCTGCGGAGGTGTCATGACCGTCAGCTGTGCATGCTGATGACAGCACGAACGCAGAGACACAGACGGCAATCAGGTTGAGCTTCATTACATATATCCCTTATTAAAACTGAATGGCAATTGTGTCGGTTAAGCTTTCGGGCACGAAATACCCCTCATCTGTCTAACGTGTTTTGACAGACGAAAATGTCACAATATCGTTGTATCAACCGGTGTGTGATCTGTCTTGTGTTTAACCGATAGGTTAAACTTGTCTTACCCGGTTGCGCTGTTTTTGGGCAAATTTCAGCAAGTGCAACTTAACAACAAGGGGGGTTGTGGGGTATGCAGATTCCGCAAAACAATAATATTGCCGAGCCAATCCGGAAAATTGAGACGAACAGCATCGAAGAGCTGGCACAGTTTCATCGGCAAAAAAATCGCCAATATACGCAATTGCGCGCCGGAACATTGGCAGGGAAGCTAAACGAGGTTAACCTCGATTCAGTGCATTTGATGCGCGAGAAAATCAATGTTGGTGCGCGTATTGTGGCGGCACCGGGTGATGCATTCTTGCCCTTCGGTACTATTCTTTCAGACGACGACGATTACCGATTTTGTGCGGAAGATGGCAGAAATAACGCCATCATTCAGGCGACAGGCGGAAATTGGGATATTTCTTTTCAGCATTCTCTAGATTACATTGCCGTCGTTTACGAACGTGAGGCATTTATGCGTCAGTTTGACGACTTATGCCAACGCTCTTGTCCTGATCAGTGGATCGCCAGCCAAGTAAAGAGTACCGACCCTCAAGCCCTTAAAACGTTTAATCACGGGGTCTCCCGCATTCTTCAATATACGGTTGACCATGCAGATGCCCTACAGTGCCATCAAGCCAGAAAGGCACTGGCGGCAGATCTTTTTTCGTTAACGCTGAAAGTGCTTGCGCCCACTGCAGATCTGCAGGAAACACTCAAATCGCCCAGTCGTCGTTTGCAGGGGGTGCATCGAGTTATTGATTATCTTCGAGAGCACGCTGCGGAATTACCGACGATTCCCGAGTTGTGTGCCATTGCAGGATTGAGCGAGCGTAGTCTTGAATACGGCTTTAAGGAGTACCTGAATATCACGCCAGTACGGTATTTGAAGCTGGTGCGCCTAAACGGTGCTCGATGCGATCTAATGGTTGGATTCGGAGCAAATCTGTTGGTATCTGATGTTGCGTTGCGTTGGGGTTTTTTGGAGTTTGGGCGTTTTGCTCGTGACTACCGAATGTTGTTTGAAGAGCTGCCTTCGACAACGCTACAAACTCAATACTGACGTCGGTGCCAAACAATAAACGCTAACATCAGCGGCGTTTGAACCACAAAAAAAACGGCCGCAAACAGCATGTATTCTGGGTTATCAAACACGGATGTTGCCACCATGCTGGTTAATGCCAAATTTCTAACCGGGAATTCAATGATCACTGCTGCACGATCGACGAGTGCAGTGCCAGCAGTGATCAGCATTGCCGCAATCATGCTGACGATGGTAAAGCTGATTGCTAGAAAAAACAGCGATTTAAACTCTGACACGATCAGTGTATGAAATGTCATAAAAATTGTTATTAACAGAGCTAACAACATTGCTGAGCCGGCGACTTCGAGCGTCGGTAACACACGCAGCATTACTGTTGGAGCTATTCGCCGAAGTACCATGCCTAAACCGATAGGAACGATTAGGCAGAGAAACAGCTGCAACGCCTGTTTTTTAGCGAGTACGTGAATGTGCTGATCTGCCACCATAATATCTGCAAACAGCGTTGGGAATATAAGACTCAGGCAAAGAGGGAGGGATATTGCCGCAAGAATGCTGCTAAATGCAGTAATGCTGACAGAAAGCGCCGCGTTCGCTTTGGCAACGAAACTATAGTAATTCGACATCGCGCCGCCGGGTGTTAAGGCGATCAACATAAGGCCGATGGCGATTGTCGGGTTGGGTTCGAAACCCAGAATCAGTAGCCATGCAATTAACGGCAGCAGCACAAACTGACCGCCGATAGCGATAAGCATTGCCCGGCTATTTTGTTTCAGGCGAACAAAATCTTCGGTGCTCAAGCTGGCACCAATGATGAACATCAGTAGAAAAACAAAAGCAGGAATGGCAGTTTTTAGCATGCATCAATAAGTGCCAATCTGATACGCAAAAAAGTATTAGGAATGGCCACTTTTACCTGAAGTCAAAAATGGTTGTTCGGATCGATTTAAATTTGACCCAGAATTGAATTGGTGCGGCGTGACAATACGATACGGGTGGATAGATTTTGTTCAAAAATGGGCAAGATTGCAATATGAAGTTAGATGCACAGTTGTCATGTTAGAAGCTTAAGCAGCTGTAGTAGCTGTAAATGCTGATGAAGGTCATAAGGGGATCGGGCGTTATAAGTGTGAATACGGCGTTATACTTTGCCTATAAAACCAAACGATGTTCAGGTACTGCAGCTAGAGGGTAACTGCAGTACCTTTATTGTCGCTATCTGCAAACTAGAAGTGCAGAGGCGCCGGTCAAGGTCATCAGGAAGCCAAGCAGATTGCCCGACCATGATTATGTGGCTCAACTAAAACACTGTGCAGTGCCTTGATGGCGGCATCATAATCATCTTCTGCGACGATAAACTGCATATCAACCTGACGCATGCTTTGATGCATCGCCAGTATGCTGATGCCGCAGTCGGCCAGTGCGCCGACGGTTTTCGCGAGAATACCCGGGACCTTCATATTACTGCCGATGGCCGATACCATCGTCACTTTCTGTACTGAGATTTCCGCATCTGCAAATTGCTCTTGCAACGCTTGTTTCAGGCGTTTAACCGTTTTCAGGTTGGCAGCCAGATAATTTGTCACTGTGTTAGCGTTAATGTCTTTGGCAACAGTGTGTGCTTTGTAGCGTTCAATCTGGCTGAGAATAAATTGATCATATTGGCTGATATTTCCTGCCATTTCTTGATCAAATAACTCCAGTGCATACACCGTTTTACGACCGGCAATGATCTCAACACGTGGATCATCGCTAACATAATCGCCGGTGATCAGTGTGCCAGTATGCTCGGGTTCAAACGTGTTCTTAACACGCAATGGTACGCGCTGTTGGCGCAAGCCTTTTGCTGCTTTCGGGTGGATTGCCTCCATACCCAAGTTTGCCAGCTGGTCGGCAACGTCATAGTTGGTACGGCCAATGGGCACGGCATTGTCTTCGCCAACCAAGCGAGGATCGGCACTGCTCAGGTGAAATTCCTTATGAATAACCGCTTCGCGTGCATGGGTAACTACCGTAATGCGGCTGAAGGTCATTTCGCTGTAGCCACGATCAAAGGTGGTCATCAAGCCGGTGCTTGTGTGAGCGTAGCCGGTACAGATTGGCAATTCGTTAGCCAGATCAACATCCATAAATGCGTCTGCAACACGTTCATCCAGTGTCATATGGGTTTCGGTTTGCCAACCAGACAAATCCACAAAACGTGCGTTGACGCCATCGCGTTGCAGCAGGGTTGCCATATTCCAGGCACTGTGTGATTCGCCAAGGCTTGCGAGCATTTCACGCACTGTCGACAAGTGTTGGGTCAAGGCAAAGTGACCGTGGCCGCATAAGCGCTGTAGATCTTGCAAGCGATCACGGGCGCTGTCGAGACGACTGCCAATGAAGGTATTGGCTTTCGCGAGTAATTCGCCGTCACCGAATAATTCGGCGTTGATGGTGAACATACGTTCGCGTACGTCTTCGAGAGCTGGTTCCCAGCTGGAAACATCGGTGGCATCTGCAAAACGTGCGTAAACGCCCGGTTGTGCAGTTTTTTTATGCTCCAGCAGCATGTCGGTAATACCGCCGTACGCAGAGACCACAAAAACACGCTGATACAGGCTGCCTTTATTGACGGGTTTCAAAATAATATTGTCACGTACCGCAGGGTATTGTGACATAGACGTGCCGCCAATCTTTTCAACGCTGTGATTGGCAAATGTTAGGGCGTTCGGGTCACTCTGGGTGACGTTGCTGCTGTCATTAGCAGGCATGGTGTCTCCTAATCAGGTCTTGGTCGACGTCACGTGCGATTCGTGGCTTCGTGCGAAGTCGTCTGTTGTGCCAAAGGTTCGGCTTCTGGGTCCGTAAACCGGCAGGTATCAGACGAATGACAGGTGAGCGGACGATCGCATTCAGTAGCTAGTAATAGCCATGTCTGAATTGGCAAGCGTTTCCGATAATCACGTTGCGTCGGGTATTTTTCAGGCCGCGAAGTTTACCGTAGAAGGGGGGCTGCATCCAATATTGCGTGGGTTTTACCGATGGATTGGGCCTTTTGTCGGATAACGTCGCATGTATCGACAGAGCAAAATGGCAGCACCGTGTTTGCTCTGCTCGACGGTCAACGTCAGATAGTTTCCGCTTCCAACTCGTAGGCACCTTCTGCATTGTGTACTTCTTTGCCGTTTAACGGCGGGTTGAAGACACAGGCCATTTTCATTTCTTTGGTGGCGCGCAGAATATGTTTGTCGTGTTTATCGAGAATATAAATGGTGCCGGGTGTAATCGGGTACACCTTGCCATCATCCAGGGTTTCAACTTCCCCTTCACCACTCATGCAAAAGACAGATTCCAGATGATTCTGGTAATGCATCTCGAAATCAGCGCCTGCGTAAATCGTGGTGATATGGAAGGAAAACCCCATGTTGTCGTCTTTTAACAACAGTCGGGTGCTGTCCCAGTTGCCGTCGGGAGAAACGATTTTACGATTGGAATTTTCCGCTTCAGCCAGGGTTCTGACAATCATGTAAGCTCCGATAAAAGACGGGCAGCCGAAAGCCGCCGCCCGTTACAAATATGTGTGTCTGGGTACGATTACTTGTCGGTGTTAGACAATTGGATGTGCTTGCGCCCACCTTCAGGACGATCTTTGCCACTTTCGCCTTTAGCGATTTCGGTGATGCTACCGCCGCCTGCCAGAAAGTCGTCTATCTGACGTTGCAGGGTATCGCGATCAAGTTGGGCCTTGGGCTTTTTGGTAGAAGACATAATGCGTCCTGATAAAAAATTACTGGGCGTACTGCAGCACTACGCGGCAGCACGTGTTTCTATCGATTCATCGAAGAAATCGGTTTCTTCCGGGATATCGACTTTGGCACATACTTCCTTGATGGCTTCTTCGACAATATCCAGGCCCTTTTTCAACGCTTCATCGCTGATCGTCAACGCGCAGAGGACTTTGACGATTTGATCGTCGGCACCACTGGTTTCGATGATCAGGCCTTTTTGGAAGGCCGCGCGGGTAATCTTGCCGGCGATTTCACCATTGATACAGTTAATGCCGCGGAACATGCCACGACCTCGAGTGGTGAAATTACCTTCGCCAAACTCCTCGGCAATGCCATCAAGGCGTTCGGCAATATAATCGCCTTTGCGTTTCACATCCTGGGCAAACGTATCGTCTTTCCAAAAGTGTTCGATGGCCGCTTTACCGGTAACGAACGCCAGATTGTTGCCACGGAATGTGCCGTTATGTTCACCGGGCTTCCACTGGTCGAGTTCCGGTTTCATCATCACCATTGCGAAAGGCAAGCCGTAACCGCTCAAAGATTTCGACAGCGTGATAATGTCAGGTTCAATACCGGCTTCTTCGAAACTGAAGAAACTGCCGGTACGACCGCAACCGGCTTGAATGTCATCAACGATCAGAAGCACTTTGTGCTTGCGGCAGACATCCTGCAAATTGCGCAGCCACTCGATGCTGGCGGTATTGATACCACCTTCACCCTGAACGGTTTCAACAATAACGGCGGCAGGAGAGTTAATGCCTGAACTGGAATCTGACAGCACTTTATCGAGATAGGCCGTGGTATCAATACCATCACCCAGATAGCCGTCAAACGGCATGCGATGTGTGCCGGTCAGGCTTACACCCGCTGCATCACGGTGATGGGAATTACCCGTAGCTGCCAGAGAGCCCAGACTGACACCATGGAAGCCATTTGTAAAGGTCACGATGTTTTGCTGGCCGGTCACGTTGCGTGCAATTTTCATCGCAGCTTCAACTGCGTTAGTGCCGGTTGGGCCGGTAAATTGCAGCACATAATCCATTTGACGCGGCTTCAGGATGCAGTCATTAAACGTCTGCATAAATTCGGCTTTCGCTTTGGTATGCATATCTAAACCATGAGTGATGCCATCATTCATGATGTAGTCGACCAAGCCTTGTTTGAAATTCGGGTTGTTATGGCCGTAGTTCAGCGTGCCAGCCCCAGCTAGAAAATCGAGATACTGGTTGCCTTCGTTGTCCCACATGTACTCGCCTTCTGCACGGTTGAAAACGCGTGGGAATGAGCGGGCGTAACTTTGTACTTCCGATTCAAGTTCATCAAAAATTTTCATGGTGTGTCTCGTTGATTTAACAATCCGGGTTTGGGTGCGTCAGCGGTTATGAGTCAGTCAATAGAAGCTGACGCCGCGTCCTTTGCAGGGGTATTTGGCGCTGCACTCGTGGCAGCCGGGGAGGTGGCCACAGTGGCCGGTGCGGGGGCAGAAATAGCTGCCGTTTGGAATGGGCCAATACGAACCAGAGATTCAGTATCGTGAGCACCACCGAAATGGCTGTCGCGATCGAACATCACAGATTCATTAATTGAGGCGCTGCATTCGCGTGCAAGTTTTCTGAACAATGCCCAGGAGGCTTGGTTGTCCGGGGTGATGCTGGTTTCCAAATGGGTAACTTGTTTACACGCAGGGCGCTTCAACAAATGTTTTAGCATCGATAGAGCCAGCCCGCAGCCACGAGCTGCAGGGTTTACGGCGACTTGCCAGACAAACAAGGTGTCAGGGCGATCAGGAATCACATAGCCGGAAATAAATCCGGCTAAGCCAGAAGCTGTTGCCAACTGGCTGTCTTTGAATTCTGCAGCAACCGATGTTGCGGCAAAGTGATCGCACTGCAAGAGATTGCAGTACATGGAATTTACGTCCAGCGGCGGGCAGGCATTCACCAGTTCAAAGACTGGCTTACCGTCCGTTGCAACAGGTAGACGCAATTCAATTGCTTCAACCATAAAAGGTTTGGCTCCGTTTTCTACAACTAAGTATTTTGATCTAAAAGTATTTATCTGCCTTTTCAGACGCTAAATTTCAGCGTTTTACGGGCTTTTTACGGCTTTTTGGCAGATTCAATATTTAGATTACGAAACATTGTACTCAAAGTAATCTTTTTGTCAAAAATTGATCAATTTTGGTGCGGGTCTGACGATTTTTGGGGCACTAATCTATGGTAGAATGTTGGCTATTCGATTTTCTCGAACATAAATCACTTAGAGGTATAAACATTGAACCGTATTGATGATGTGTTGATCGCGTTACGACGCGTTATCCGTGCGACGGACCTGCATTCCAAGCATTTGGCCAAAACGACAGGGTTGACCGCGCCGCAGATATTGTTGCTGCAAGCAGTTAGAGACAAAGGCCAGGTCACCATTGGTGAGCTCGCTGCAGATGTGAGTCTCAGCCAAGCGACGGTTACGACTATTTTTGACCGTTTGGAGAAGCGTGGTTTTGTTTTTCGCGAACGCTCAACCGAAGATCGCCGTAAAGTGCATGCCTATCTCACCGACGAGGGTGTTGAGGTACTGAAAACCGCGCCCACACCCTTGCAAGAGCAATTCAGTCGTCAGTTTAATGACCTGCAGGAGTGGGAGCAGACCATGATTATTGCATCGCTACAGCGAGTGGCGCATATGATGGATGCGGAGCATATCGATGCATCGCCTGTATTGGATGTCGGTACGTTGGATCGCCAGAATCATCAAGCCGACAATCGAGTTGGTTACAACGACGATAAACAACGATAGCCGCCCCGGCGATCGGTGTAACGTGTTCACTGCGGGAGTTATCACAGTGAATACGTTCAAACACATATAGACAGATTGTGAGTACCTAGCTTGTCTCCCAGCTGAATATCCCCGAGTAACTATACTGAGTCAGGATCGGCTTTTAAGGGGATAAGGCAGTCATGACATCATCGGCAGACATCAACAACACCCATTCAAATAGCAATGCGAAAGATCAGAGCGTGTCTGAACGCCAAGCAGTCTCGCCAGCGGGGCCGGGCTCGGTATATATTCCTGTTGTGTTGCGCAGCCATCCGGCAGATTCACTGACATTGTTCGGTGATGATGACCAAGCCAAAGAACCATCAAGTCTCCCATCCTCAGAAACGCCTGAATTTGATCAGGCGCTACGCCCTGATGCCGCGTTATTAAGTTCGACAGATTTGCTGCAAACCTTTAATCAGCTGAGTACGGCGGTGAGTCAGGATGGCGCCAGTGTGAGTGTTGATGATCTCAGCGGTTTCGCCACGCGCCAGCTCAATGCCCTTTTGGCGCAACCGAATAGCGATTCTTACCAAAGCTATGTCGATGCATTGCGTACCTACACACAGAAGTTAACCGACAGCCAGCCCAAGCAAGCCAATTCGTTAATTGCAGGCATCGAGCAAGCCTACAGCGTTAATAATCAAACGGCCGTGTATTTCAAAACCTTCGGGAAGGATACCATCGTCAGTTTAGGTAAAGCGTTTGGTGACGATCTGCAGCGACTCGACGCCCTACAGCAGAAATCACTTGAAAACATCATCGCTATCTCTGCCGACACGGATTTGCCCAACGACCCATCACAAGTGCTGGACCGTATCCGTAATGGCACGTTTCTGAAGGCATTGGATGAATCCAGTCTGAGTGATGATCAAAAACAACAGGCGACAGCCAATGCCGAGCTGGCACAATCATTTGATGCGTTGCAGCAGGATGAATTGCTGCAGTTAAAACAATGGTCGAAGTCGTTGCAAGGGCTGGGCATCATTGATAAAGCCTCAACCAACATCAAGGATTTGATGCAAGCGGTTGAAGACGAAGACCCGGATACATTCGAAGGGTTGGATGAAGAAGCCAGCAACGCATTATCGCGCGGGTTCTCATTATTGCGGCGTGAACTGGCCGTATTCAACAAAGCGGCTACCAAAGAGTTGCTGGATCAACAAAAACACTTGTCACAAGACGAGCGTGCAGGTTTAGCTGGGCTCGCCAGTGATGAAAAAGCGCCCGTTGATGGCAGTACTGAACCGAATACACAGAAAATTGGTATTTCTCCGGAAAAACTGCAACAAGTGCTGGCAGATACACAAACCGCACGCAGCGGCAGTGGCTATCAGCAAGCACTCGCAGCCCAGCGTGGCAAGGCACTGGCCGAGCGATTTGAACGGGTAGTCGGCGAGCTACAAAAAGATAACGGTTTACTCGATGGAGGGGCTGAAAATAATGCAGCTTCCGGTGCGATTGACGGCTCTATCGAGAGTGGTGTCGAGAATGGCATCGATGGTAAATCGTTAGGTGATGTGAAACCGGTGCCGATATTGCAGACATTAGCCGAGTCGCCCGAGGGTGGTTTTGATATTGATTTTGTTGATGCAGACGGTAACCGGAAAACCGTTCACACCGATGATACCGTGTTCAAAGACGTTAACGATCTTATCCAAAAGGGCGTTGAAGAAAACGTCGCTACGGGCGCATTTGATAGCAGTGGTTTACCATCACCGACTCAAGGACGTTCAGAAACCGAATCTGCGGTGCCTGAAGGCGAATCAGTCAGTTCATTGAATACCGCGTTTGCGTTTCAGGCACTATTTGGCTTTTTTCAAAACCGTTTAACCGCGAAAGAAACCGGTACAACGGAGCTTGCCAATGTGCTCAAGGTTCATGAATACGTCAACCTTGCGCGTGTAGGTTATGGCGTAGCGGTGGATGTAGGGCAGGCTGTAAAGTTGGTAAAACAGTTGAATGCATCAGCAACAGGTGTAGAAACTGGGCTAGCAGAAGCCGGTAAAAGCGTGGGTTCAGCCGTGGCAGAAACACTGGCTACGGGTGCTGATGCTGTTTTTGGTGCCATTAGTGCCGGGTTCGATATCTACGAGCTTACCAAAGCACAAACGACGCGAGAGAAAGCGATCATAGGTACGCAGTTGGGCTTTGATACAACGTCAACAGTGGTAGGGGCTGGTGCGATTGCCTCAGGCATTACTGGCGTCGTTGCCAGCTCTGTCGAGGCGTCAGCAACGGCTGCGGCAGCCGTAGCAACGGGTATTGAGACTGCTGAAGCAGCGGCAACAGCGGCAACGGCAGCCGCCGTTGGTTCGGCCGCAGCTGCACTCGGTACAGCCTTTAGTATTGGTGGGTCGTTGTTTGCTGGTTTGGGGATCGGGATTGTCGGTTTGGTCGATACATTCACTAAAATTGCTAGTGATGTCGACAATGTCGGACGTTATTTTTACAGTATTGGTCGCACTTACAAAACGGGTGGCTTCGTTAAAGATAAAAATACGGGCATCGTTCGTGCCGTTGGAACCGGTGCGATCGATTCCATCAATTTAAATACCGGCGATGTGACATATGCTGACCAACTGATTGATGCCAGTGGCTCGAACGTTTTTTTCCCAGAAGATGACTTCAAAGCCGCGCCCATTGATATTCCGAAGGCGTTAGGTCTAGGAAAAACCGAATTTATTACCAGTTTGCCCTTCGCGAAAACCATTGTATTACCAGTAGGGGTGCCTGCCGATCGAATTAGTTACGGTTACAATCTCGATCCTGGCATTACTACCAACTACTACAAACATGTTAAAACGGGCGCTATTCATGGCGGATTAGATTGGGGGGTTACGGTTACTGGGCCGACGCGAAAAGATTTTTTTGACGATCATTCGAACCCAGGTGATCAAGCGCAGCTGGGTTTCGAGGTTGCCCGCGAAATCGGCAATGCCGGGCAACCGTTCCATTTCGACATTTATAACGGCACAGAATGGGCGATTCAGCATGTGGACGTTAAATACAAAGCCTCTCATGCGGTCAATGTGACGATCGGCGTACATGATCGTACCCTAGTGATACCAACGATCCCCGATGCATTTGTGCACAAGCTGTATTACAACCTCTATGGCAGTGGTGGGAATTACACGTTGGTGTTGTCAAACAACGCGGCAATCAACGCATACCAAAAGGGTGGTAAGCCATCCACCTGGGTATTGTCTGAGCAAAATCTGCAAAACCGGGCAACCCAAGTCACCGATCATGGCATTCATGTGGGCAGCGCGTATATCGGATTTCAAAATCCTGATCAACAAACCGTATTGATTCCAACAACGTCTGATGGCGATGTGTTCAAAGTCGACTTCGATGCACGCAATACTTTTGCGCTTTATGTCAATGGCGAAGGCTTTGATGCCAAGAACCATAAAGGTAACGGTCAGCCGCGTGAAGGTTTAGTTCAGCATTTGAAAAGCCTTGATGAAGGCCATCAGTTAAGAGCCTATACCCGCATAACGCATTACCATGACGAGAGCGGGCATACCGACCCGCTGGCGATTTATAGCCGTCGTAATGGGCATATCTTGACCCCGGTTGGGGCTGCTGACAATGACCTGCTATTTCTGGATCGGCAGGATCAAACCGTTATTCGCTTAGATCAAACACTTACATCGGAGCCATCGTCTTATCCGTTGCCGTTATTCAATGGCGACAGTCATCTGGATGGTATTGGTGGTAAAAAAGTCATTGTGTTGCAGATGACACACACGTTACCCGGCGGCCATAAAGCGCACTTTATTTTTACGGATAGTCCAACGGGTTTTGTCTTACAGCGTATTCAAACGGATCAAGCCTTGGTTGATCAGTTTGCGAAAGAGGGGGCGGCGAGCAGCAATGTGTTATCGAGTATTGAGAATGCCTTTGCATCACCTGTACAGCTGGCGGGTTGGGTAACCATCGCTGGTGACAACAACAAAGAATCCATCACACTGCGCAGCCGTGATGGTTGGTTGTTTGCGCCACAGCAAGATGCTGATGTATTCACACCGCTCGTTGCTCATGGCACAGAGCAAACTCATTGGGTCGACGGCGGCGCGCATGGATTACATGGCAAAGTGTATTTTGAAGACCGAGACATCACTACCATTGATCAGGCACAAAATTTGATCGCCCATCAAAAAGCCTCGGGAGACTATGACGTTAGTACCTTGCGGTTTGAAGAGTGGGGTAATAAAGCCAAAGGCACATTGGGGGATTTTCTCGGTAAAAACGCGCGGCTCAATACCGGTGATGCCGACCACTGGCATGACAATGCGATTCACCAGTTGAATGGCAGTATCTACCTCACTAAGGGCGACCACCAGTTGAAGCTCTGGCATGATCAGGGTATTCGACTGCGACTCGGCGGTCAGGATCTCTATCAAAACAATAATTGGGATAACTGGAAATACCCCCAGGATTTGAGTTTTCATGCCGTTAAAGATGGTTATTACAAACTGGATATCCTCTACTACGAAAGGCACGGTGGTGCCATTCTTGATCTTAAAGTTGACGGTACTGATTTGAATCAGGCTATGTTGAATGGCCCGAAAGAGGCCGAAGGATTAGCAGGAAAATCGACAACAGATGATGCCGCCCCCGCGCATTTGTTAGCACTAGATCAACGATCTGGCAGGCTGATAACTACAGACGCCGATGGCCATAGTCAAACCGTTATTTTGGGTAAAAAAGGCGATATTGGTATCTCGCAAAAAGTTATAGATACGCAGGAAACTACAAGCGGTTACCGTGTAACAACGGATGACGGATTGACGTGGTTGGTAGATCAATCCGGCCAGAACAACCTCGTTGATGTTGGCAAAAACTGGATTACCGCACATCAATCAGATTGGCAGCAAGACCTGACACACCTTCTCGCAGAGCAGACTAGCGCCACTTCGATAGCGGGTAATGCGAAAACGCCCATTATCGATATCCATGGATTTCAGGTAGACACCGACCACGCCCGAACATTACAAATTCAGCACTGGAATACACAAAAAGCTGATATACATGCCAAAATATTCGCCCAAAAACCGATCTATCCAGCGGCAAAAGCTGACCCAGAGGGATTTAAACAGGCATTGAGAGACTCCTATAATCTAACGGTGCATGAAGTCCTTAAAATTCCTGATCATTACGAATCTGCAGATGCGCATCTGAAGCCGCTCAAGGCTTTCTATGATCCACGCTCACAGCAATTGGTCTTCGCAAACGATGCCGAGCGATCTGAACAGCTAAGCCTAATCGACACAGCAACTGAACCCGGTACAGCGCTGCTATACGATGATCAGAAAAAACAATTGATCAGCCAGAAGATACCCACCGCCGCGCAAATAGCTGCATCATTTAATGGTCTTACACTGACGACCAATGATGATCGTGAAGACACAAACAAATACATCAATCACGGCAAGGTATTGTTTGAGGGGCACACTGCACAGCTAATACGTTACGTGGATGATGCCTATCAAATTACGACCGGTGATGGCCGCGAGTTTCGGCTACTGAAATCTGGCCCCCAATTGATTGGAGTGACCGATGATTGGCTCCAAAAAAACAACCAGAAAATCGGCGATGACTATCCCACCAGTAAAGCAGTGGCGGTATTTGATACCCGCGTGGTAGGTGTTCAAGCAACGTTGCACGAATCCGAAGGTTTACGGGCCGTCGCCGGTTGGGTGCTACCAGGGCGTAACAACGGTTATTTTCAAACCAAGGACTTGCCCACACAGAATAATCTTCGGATTCTCGGGTATAACGATGTTTACGATGATATTTACGCGACCACCTTCAACGACAAAACGGCAACAGAAGATATCTATCGGCTAACAACGAATGGCCCAGCAGAAAAAATGGGCACATTCGGTATCGCTAAAATCTATGGCAGCGGTGATGATAAAACCCTGCTGCTAAGCACCGCCGGTAGTGCTGAAACCCTCCAGATACCAGCCGTTGACGGCGTTGCTAATCTGTTGCTAGCAACCGAAGACGGCGCTGAAGTGTTTAACGTGAACAACGATGCGTTGGCAAGCTACCAGCACATCATCATTAACAGTGGCGCAGATGCCGGGGCTAAAGGCGACATCGTGAATTTTCAGGGCGTACTCAATGCCCGCTCACTGGTGGCCACACTGGACAAAGACAACCTGGTGCTGGTTGATAACACCACCGGCCACACCCTGGAATTTGATCATGTCGCTAGCGCCGCCGGTAAAACCGCCGACGATAATATTGTGATTCGTTCTCTGGGCTTGCCGGATTTACAGATAGACAGCATCGTGCACGCCGTGAAAGTCGCCAACGACAACCATCATGCAGAGGTACCGCTCAAGCACCTCTATCTGAATGCCATCAAAAACGCGACATTAAACCCGGCGGCATCAACCGATGTGTCGGCATCGGCCAAGCCGGGTAATGAAGATGTCGATCGGCTGGTTCAGGCGATGGCCGCGATGAAGGGCTCTGACGATGTTGACCTAAAGGCCGATAACCACCTGACGGATCGAAACAACAACAACCTGACCGACGACCCTCACAGCCATGGTGCTTGATCGCCGGTGCTAAAACGGAATGTGTCCGCGTTCATTTCGTAATCCTTGAGGCTTTCTTAACTCAATGCAGAGAGCTTTTTGAGCGATGTGTGCACGCTTAGAGAGCCTCTGTACATGATTTTTCGTAAATTCTGTGCCTGTTCGACCTACCCCTGAGAAGCGCAAAATCACCAAATTAAATACGTTGTGGTTTAACGCCGCGCAATAACGTCTTGAGTTTGGAGCATGCCCCCATGATCAAATACGATAAGATTCACGTGAGAGTTATCAGTGGTTATTACCAGCGTATTCGGGGGTATCTTGCGCTGGTTTTGTATGGCACGTTTTTTCTTTTGCCCTGGGTGAACATTGCTGGCAGGCAATCGGTGTTGTTTGATTTTGTGCATCAGAAGTTCTTTATTCTCAATGCCGTGTTCTTTCCGAAAGATCTGCTCTTTCTTACGTGGGGGCTGATGTTGGGGGCGTTTTTCCTGTTTGCCATTACCAATATTCTTGGCCGGGTCTGGTGTGGATTCGCGTGCCCGCAAACGATATGGACGCTGGCTTTCATCTGGGTAGAAAACAAAATTGAAGGCAGCGCCAACACACGTGCGAAATGGCAAAGTAAACCATTGCGCGATCCAAACCGAGTTGCACGGCGTGTACTTAAACACCTCGTATGGGCTTTAATGGCGATAGCAACTGGAGCCACCTTTGTTGCTTATTTTTACCCTGCCAAAGCGATTTATGACGGGTTGATCAATGCCAACCTGCCCATGGGTGTTTGGGTTGGTGGCGGTATTTTTGCGTATCTAACGTACCTAAACGCTGGCCTGTTGCGAGAGAAAGTCTGTTTACACATGTGCCCGTACTCGCGCTTTCAATCAGTGATGTATGATGCCGATACGATTGCTGTTGCCTATGATCCGGCAGTGGGCGAACCACGACGTTCACTCAAACAAGCCTCCAAACAGGCACAAACAAATCAGGCAGCTGGCGGCTGTATCGATTGCTCAATGTGCGTGCAAGTTTGCCCAACCGGTATCGATATTCGCGAAGGTAGCCAGATCGACTGCATTAACTGCGGGTTGTGTATTGATGCCTGTGATAGCGTTATGGCATCGATAGGCCGGCCACCAGAGCTGATTACATTCACCTCACAAACGGCCTTGGCGGGCGGTAAATCCAGTGTGTTACGACCTAGATCTGTGGGTTATTTCTCCGCCGTTTTCGCGGCAGTGTTTATGTTAACCCTGCATTTTGTAACGTCATCAGATATTGATACGTCTATCGTCAGAGAGCGTGATCGTATTGTGCGGTACACCGCCAGTGGCGATGTTACCAATGCGTATCTGTTGAAGCTGAAAAACAAGGCGCAGGAGACGCTGCAATTTGACGTTGAGGTGAAGTCAGAGGGCTTTCGAATTATCAGTAATGCGCATGCCAGCTTGTCAGGCGGAGAGCGAGTTGAGCTGCCTATTGTTGTGGCATCAACAGAGCAATTACGCGGAAGTTATCCGGTGCAGTTTGTGGTTAAAGGCTTGGATGCGACAGGTACTGTGCGTGAAGATATCCATGTTGGTCGATTTGTGATCGCAGATGATGGATCTATTGCTGCCATCGAGCCGGCAAAGCGCTGATAGCTGATAAGTGGTATGGAAAGAAGTGCCTGCCCGCATCGCGAGTAGGCACTCTGAATATTGTGATCTAACGTGTCTGATTAAGCTAAGAGAAAGAAGTTAAGACGCTTTCAACGTGCCTCAGGCTGCATCTGCATCGGTGTTGCTCATGGGTTCAAAACCCAGTTGCTCAAGCTGTGCAATCGATACGGGCAGTATGATGTTGTCGAGCAGTGACTCCACCGCTTCCCACTCGCTCCATGGGCGCTGATATATCCAACCTTCATCGTCAGCATGACGAACCAAAATACGGCAATAATCTGAATCACCGGCAAGCTCAGCGCGGTATCGATCCATATACACCCAAACTTTTTGCTGGATGAAATAGCTCGGCCAATCGGCATCGGCTGCCCAAAGTGCATCCAGCTCAACAAAATCTCTTGGACGTTTCTGCATGGTTAACTCAATGCTCACTTTTTTCAGGGGTTGTGACGTGTGCTGCGGCGCTTTCATGTTTGGCGGCAGCAAGAGCAAGGTTCGCTGCGCTATAGCAGAAGCCCATAAATAACATGATGGAGATAACGCCCGCGATCACAATGCGCATGGGTTTGTGTTCAAGCTGATCAGCAGCACGTTGAAACTTCTTCATGCCTTGTAAGGCAAAGATCAAACTGAACGCTTCGCCAACCATCTCAAGCTTTGTCAGCTTTCGATCAAGATCAGTAGTTTCGGTTTCCATCTCCGCCATGAGAGGGTGTTTGAACGCAGAGGCGGGGGTGTCGGTATTCGCAGAATCGGTTTTCATCGTTATCCAGGCACTCAAATGACACGTTGGCATACGATAAATAGAAACGAAGGCTGGTGACAGGTACAGAATTTTGAAAAAAACAGGTACAGATGGTGTAACTGAGGTGTCAGCGTAATTGAGCCGCTAATCGGTAGCGATTGATAAAGCAGTGATTTCAGCGCCGATCACATTAAGGGCGTTAATACGGTCGGTTGTCCACGGGTGCTCGAAACTTAAGCGTATGCAATGGTCAAAGCGCTGTTTAACGCTGAACAAACCGCCCGGAGTGATCGAAATATCACTCCCATGCAGGCGCTTATAGAGCATCAACGTATCAACGGATTGGTCAAATTCAACCCATAACGAAAGCCCACCCGCCGGTGTGGATACCGATGCAACCATGGGCAGAGTACTAGCGATCAGCGTTTGCGTTTCGGCAACGCGCTGGCTTAATTCACTGCGCTTTTCACCGACCCAGCGTTGCAAGTGGCCCTCAATCATATATTGGGCAATGCCCTTTTGAACAGATTGGCTAATGGAGATGGACGACGCAATTTTAAGGCGTCGTGCTGCATTAATATGCTTGCCTGGCATTAGCCAGCCGATACGTAGATCACGAGACAGAGATTTGGAGAACGACGAGCATAGAAGTACGTTACCGTTATCGCAGTAAGAATACAGCGTACGCGGTCGAGAGAGGCCAAAATAGAGTTCGCCGTAAATGTCATCTTCGATGATGGCTACATCATGGTTGTGACACAGTGCAACAGTGGCGGCTTTGGTGGCCTCAGGCATAATGCTGCCGGTAGGCGTGGCAAAATTAGGGAAGCACACAAAAGCCGTCGGTTGCCAACGCTTAATCGTTGTCTCGAGTAAATCTAAATTGCTGTCACATTCCGCCAAGCTAGGCACCTCAATACACCGCAGCCCCAAGGCTTCAATGGCCTGAAACACGCCATAAAAAGCGGGTGCTTCCACAACCACCGTATCACCGGCTTTCGCTGTCGCCATCAGTGCAATCATCAGCGCATGCTGGCAGCCGTTGGTAACAACAATGTCATTCTGCGATAAATTGCCACCACCGCGCTGCGCATGGCGGGCGATTTCACGGCGTAAGGCCGGTAACCCGTCAGGGTCGTCGTAGTACATGGTTTCGTAGCTGGTTTGTTGCCTAAACGCCCGCGCCATGCAGCGTTTCAAATCGTCGTTGTCATCCGTGCGGGGTACGCCGGGTAGAATATCAAAGGGGGCACCGCGATCCATGATGTCGACCAACACTTCATCGAAATTCACAAACACTGGGTCGTGGTCTGATAACGATGTTGTGTTCGTTTGTGTGCCATCAGCCTCGGTTTTACGACAAACGTAGTAACCCGAACGGGGGCGGGATTCAATCAACAGCTCAGACTCCAACTGCTGGTAAGCCTTGATAGCGGTAGATTTGGATACTGATCGATCTTTGCATAGCTCACGAATCGACGGCATCTTGCTGCCCGGTGCGCGCTGCCCCGATAAAATTTCATCGCGCAGCGCTTTTTCGATTTCGTGATAGATGAATGTTGCCATGGTATCCGTTGCGGGGTTATTAGCGCTGGTTGCTGTTGGGCACCGGGTTGTAAATGTTGTTACAAAATGTTGTTACAGCACGGTGTTGCGAACGTCATCGTGCGCATTGGTGCCAACTGCGATTTGCTAGGGCGTTGCTGCCGATGCTTTAGACGTTCGTCTGCGACGACGGTGCTTTGTGCGAACACGCGTTTGGTCTTTCAGCGCATGACAATAGCATAAGTGACCAACGGCAATCATCACTACGATGAGCAGAGCGTTCGCCTGAATGTACAAGTTGAAGTCAGTCCACGAATGTATAGCGATGGCAGTAATGGCCATAAAGGCCGCAAATGTGCCAGCAACATCGGCTGGCTGGCGAGCAATACGCAAACCCTTGATCGTGCGCCAATACGCCACAAGTACCAAGGCGGCAAATAACGCGAAGCCAACAACACCAAACTCAATAATAAATTCGAGATAATCATTGTGGGCATGGTGAAAATATCCCTTAACAACTCCCTGTCGAAACTGTGGGAATCGGGTGTAAAAGTTGCCATAGCCGATGCCAACCTTCCAAAACGCATTCACCATCGGCATGGCTTCTTGCCAGGCGCTATCGCGGCTATCGCCGGTCACGAATCGCCATTGTGTTTGCGGCGGGTTCTGGCTATGTGATTGCTTACTAACTTCGGGCGTATCAGAGGCGGTAGTCGATGTATTGTTCAAGAGTGTATCGGCGTTTGGTGTTTCGCCCGTCGGTATTTCTTGAATCGCGACGTTATCCAGTGTCACGTTCAAGCGCTCGGCGAGTTTATCCAACCCAAACCACTGGCTAACAATCAGTACATCAATCAAAAACAAACTGGCGAAAAGTAAAATCAGCGAGCGATTCATCGATTGGCGAATCACCATATAAGCAAAGCCACAAATTGTTAGGCTGGCAAAAAATGCCGTGTTGCCCATGCGTGAACGTGTCATCACCAGAGCGATAACCATCACACATAAGGCTATACGCAAAATCACCTTGCTAGAAAGTAAGACTTCCATCCAGTGAATCAGGCGATCCTTCCACGAATCGATATGTTTTGGTGTCATTTGCGCGAGTAACAGGCCGGTTCCACAAGCCAGCGCGATTTCGAGATAGCCGGCTAAATGATTGCGGTTAACAAACGAGCCGGTGGCGACGCCTAAATTGTGTTCTTTAGGTTGGTAAATCAGCCACTCAATGCCACTGAGTACCATCATCGAGCCAAATACTGCCTGAAAAGCACCACTGGCTACGATGGTGAGTAAAAGTGTTGTAACGCGCCGTTCACGATCACAAAGAAGAAGCGTTAGGTTGAATACCAGGAAATACATAAAGGTAAACAGGATGCCATCTTGATGATGTTGACGGTCTCCCATTGGCCCTTCGGAAAGGTAGGGTTGTAAAGCCTGCCAGGCGAGCAAGCCGAGAAATAACAGTTGGAATATGCTGCTTTTTCGTAATGCGGGCGATACAGTGATTTTATTCGAAGCCAGTGAAGCGAGCGTTAAAAGTGACAGGATTGAAACATAAATAAGGTTAATGCCCTGAGCCCACAACACATTACTGCCTTTGGCTAATGGCGTAAGCACAATAAAGGCCAGTAGCATCAAAAACAATGTATGTGATCGAAACGACAAGCGAGATAACATGGCAGAATTTAACCGGGATTTATAAAAATAAAGCCGCTATAAGCGGCTTTAAAAAGGTGCTTTAAACACAGTGCATTAACCGTCTTCGCTAGCTTTGAGCTCGGCGTCTAGCTGTATCTCTTTAAAAATCTCTTTTGGTGGAGCAGTGGGTGCGCCGCTTGAACGAGATGTGTTTGTGTTGCTGGCAAACCTATCGGTAGTATCGTCAGATGAGCCTTCGTCAGCGTCATCTGAACCTTGGTCGAACGATGGATTGTAACCGCCGTCGCTCCCGCTCTGGTTACCAGAATCATCTGTGTTTGAATTGACTGCATTCGCAATCGATTCAGCGTTCACGGTTGGTGCTGCTGATTGCACGGAAGCAATAATCGCATCTTTTGCACTGGGTGCAGCGATGGTTGCCGCAATAGCTATGGCTGCTGCAGATTTTGGAGCCGCAGACGCCGTGTTTGCTGCGATAGTAGCTGCTTGGCTCTGATTTGCCTTGGTTGCCTCAGAGGTAATTGCAACAGCCTGTGATGGGGCAGCTTTTGCAGTTGCTGAAGCGATTGCTGCAGCCTGTGACGGTGCAAGGTTGGCGGTTAGCGTTGTAATAAGAGACGCTTGTTCAGGTGATGCAGTAGCCGTTTGGCTGGCGATGTTCGCCGCTTGCGATTTGGCTGAACGTGTTACGGCGGCAGCGATCGCTGCTGCTTGGCTTGGGGCTACTTTTGCAGCTGCGCCAGCAATGTTGGCGGCTTGGCTAGGCATTGCTTTGGCGGCGGCAGCGGCAATAGCAGCTGCTTGTGCTGGGGCCTCAGAGGCCGCAAACGACACAATAGAAAGAGCCTCTTCTGCAGTAACGCCCGCGTTAATTAGTGATGCAACAACATCTGCCATCATTGCTGGCTTTGCTGAGGCTACTTGGCTAACGAAATCGCTAATGCTGAGTCCTTCAGCTTTGGCACTTTGCATAATTGTTGCCAGTGACGCGCCTGCGGCAATATCGTCTTTGACACCGGCCAGTGTTGTGCTCGCAATCAACGACGCACAAAAGATAACTCCTACTTCCTTTAATATACGCATTTTTGGCTCCATGCAGCATTTAGCAACAGGTTACTTATGTTTGATGTTGGATACTAATTGTTCACATATCAAACATACTAAAAATTAGAGACGCTATTAGTGAGGGGCACTAACAGATATGTAGAATCGTACGATAATGATAACACCAATCGACAAAATAAGGTGCAATACAATAACGCGACACACTATATAACTAAATTAGATGTCAATCATGTGAGAATTAAAAATATATTATAAATAACTTTAAAATATATTGAATCCTTAGTTGCAAATGGGCGAGAATAGCGCCCGATTGATTATGCGTAGTTTGATGCTTTCGTTTGCTAAGTAAAAGCTTGCAACTGATCATATTAGCTAGAAGGTTACCTTGCGGTAAGTGGGGTAGGTAACCAACAGAATCTCGTTATCTAGCAGAATAGGGCAATAGTTATCTGCCCTTATATAACTCAAATTAAAAACAGGTTGGCTGCTATCGATCGGCTCGACCTGAATATAAGTTGTACTCAGGTGACATGGAAATGAGATATAAACATCTATTAAGTTCAGGGGTTGCCGCACTTACGTTAGTGGTGAGCGCCAGTGCTCACGCAGAAGGCGATGGTATGCGCCTGGGTGACGGCTCTGCACGTATGAAATACGGTGTAGATGTTACCGAAGGCTATGACGACAACATCTATGCAACACGTGATGAAGAAGTTGGCGCGTTAAAAAGTAGCATCAAGCCTTACATTAGCTTCGAGATGGATCGCCAAGACAGTTTCTATTCCGCCAGTCTTTATCTTGATGCTCTCTTCTATTCCGGCGCAAGTCAAAACGACAGTGTTGATTATCAAATCGCCTTTCTTGTTGATGAAGTATTCAACTCCCGCAACCGTTTAAAAGTTGATTTCGACTACGGCCGCTATACAGAAACCCGTTCGTTTGATGACCAAGAAATACTGCCACGTTACGATGGCGGTAATTTTGCAGCGCGTTACGGCTTTGGTTCAAAAGAAGTATTCTTCAATTTTGACCTGTACACACGATACGGTGTTAAAGAATATAACGCAGGCAACACCAGTAAAGATTCTCGCGATTTAAAATTCGGTTGGGAAGGTTTCTTCAAAGTGGCCTCAACACTGGATGGCGTATTAGATATTCGCCTGTCTGACTTGCGTTACGTCAATGATGCCGACTCAGACGTTAAAGTAACAACGGTGTTGGGTGGTTTGCAGTGGCAATCAACTGCGAAAACAACCGGCCACATTAAGGTGGGTGTTCAGCGCCAAAACAGCCGTGCAGATTACCGTCGTACTCGCCCGTCTATCGAAGTAGGCGCGACATGGTCGCCACAAACGTATATGGTTTTCCGCTTTATTGCAGAGAACGGGTTTGGCCTAGATTCACAATCAGGTGAATTCACACAGTACAACAAAATTGGCTTCAACTGGGATCACACCTGGAGTGATCACTGGTCAACCAACTTTGATATGGCTTACTTGGATGAAGATCTCATCGCAGGCACGGCGGCCGGCGGCGTTCAAGCGGGCGAGATACTGTTGAATCGTCAGCTGCAAGAGTACACGCTGAAAGGCACCTATAAGATCGTTCGTTGGGCAGATGTTCACGTGGGCTACACCTTCTCAAATCGTGATGCAAACGACGAAGGCCGTATTGCTAACGCAAACGACATCTACACCCGTAACTATGCGTTCATTGGTGCAAATATAGGGTTCTAGTAGGCAAGTTGGCTGTTTGAATAGTTAGAACGCGATCGAGAAAATAATAAAATGCGCTCTTTGATTCGTTTATGTGAGTCTAGGGGCGTTTTTTTTTGTGCAGAATATCGCAAGTAAAATTCTGGAGATAAACGTGGTAAAGCAAGTATTGAGAAGCGCTGTTATCGCCACATTGATGGTGTTTGCACCGGTGTTGTTTGCTGAAGAGGCGAGTAACAAAACGGGTGTACCAATTTCTGATGTGGTTGTGATCACAGAAGCAACCTACAGCTTGGGTGTTAACGACAAAATTGAAATTGTCGTATTCGGCGAAGATGATTTAAGCGTAGAGCGACGTATTGATAGCCGCGGTGTGATTCATTACCCCTTGATTGGTGCCATCAAATTTAAAGGATTAACCGTGCAGCAAGCCGCTGAAAAACTCGAAGCCGCATTGCGTGGTGATTACCTGATTTCACCCCAGGTTAATGTGAGTATCCTTGAGTATCGACAGGTGTTTGTTCGTGGTGAAGTAAAGCAGCCGGGTGGGTTTCCGTTTATTCCGGGTTTAACGGTTGGTAAGGCCGTCGCGTTGGCCGGTGGTTTTACCGAGCGTGCCAGCCGCAAGAAAATTGATATTAGCCGAGAGCAAGAGGCTGGGCCGCGCGCTGATATAACAGGCGACATAAAATATTTCGTGCAGCCTGGTGATGTGCTGATTGTTAATGAGAGTTTTTTCTGATGGCTACAGTCAATTCAACCACTAAGCCTGGCCTTGCTGTTGGGGCGGTGTCAAAAGCTGACGACGTTATCGATCTGTCGGAAATATTCACACTGTTGATGCGCCATAAGTGGCAAATTGTTGGGTTTACAGCAGCAGCAACGGTATTAGTTATTCTCGTCGTATTTTCAATGCAGCCGATATATAGGGCCTCAACAACACTGTTGTTAGAACAGAGCGAAAATAAAGTCGTTTCTATCGAGGGGCTTTATGGCGCAGAGGTTCAGAATCAAGATTACTACAGCACGCAATACGAGATATTGAAGTCGCGGTCTATCGCTGAAAAAGTCGTGCACGACCTGAACTTAGTTAACAATAAACTCGTGAACCCCACGCTTGCTGAAAAGGGTATGTTCGACGGCTTGTTTGATATCCGCGGGTTGCTCGGCCTTACATTGCCAACAGAGCATCTCACGGATGAAGAGCGGCAGGCAGAAGTGCTCGAAAAAACCGTGCGTGTTTTTCAGTCTGCTGTTCGAGTTCAGCCGATTAAGAAAACCAAAGTTGTTAAAGTCAGTTTTGATTCGTCTGATCCTAGGTTGGCGGCGCGTGTTGCCGATGCGATAGCCAATACCTATATCGATAGCTACGTTGGTGGGCGACTTGAGCAATCTAGCTTGGCACATCGTTGGTTACAAGAAAAAATGGGATCCTTGGAAGTCTCGTTAATCCAAGCAGAGAGTCTTCTGCAAGACTATCGAGAAGAAAATAACTTGGTAGATTTTGACGGTGTTGCCTCACTTGCTGAAACAGAATTAAGAGGATTAACAGCGAGTTACATCGAAGCGAGCAGAAAGCGTAGTCAAAGTCAGGCGGCGTATGATCAGGTTAAAAAAATTAATAAAACCGATCTCAATGCTTACGCTGATCTGCCAGAGGTGTTAAATAACAGCCTCATTAATAGCCTGTCGACGCAATATTCCAAAGCCCAGGGCCGTGTTGCTGAATTAAATATGCGATACGGGCCTAAACATCCAAAGATGATCGCAGCACTATCTGAAAGAGAAGCTTTAGAGGTAAGTATTCAGCGGCAGGTTATAAAGATTGTTGATGGGATTCGTACGCAATATCGCGCTGACAAAGAGCGTGAAAAAATATTAGAAAGCCAAATTGTGGATGCAAAAACAAATGCGCAAGCATTTAATCGTAAACAGTTTCGTTTGATGGCGCTAAAGCGCGATGTAAGAACAAAAAAAGATCTGCACGATACCTTCTTTAAACGTATGCAAGAATCCGTTGCTACCGAAGGGTTAGAAACCGCGAACGCGCGTATTATCGATAAAGCATCTGTACCTAAAACCCCGATTAAACCGAAGAAAAAACTCATTGTAATGCTGGGCGCTATTTTGGCCGTACTATTTAGTTCCGGGTTGGTTGTCCTCTTGGATATGCTCAATAGCAGTATAAAAAGCATGCGTGACATCGAAGAAAAGCTGAGCTTGCCAGTGCTCGGAGTGTTGCCAGTATTACCCAAATCCGCTGAGCGAATAGATACAGGGCCATCGGCTAAATCACCCAAAGAGCGTGATTACGACATCGTTAAAGTGCTAAAAGAAGGCACCGACAACTATGCATTTAATGAAGCCGTGCGAGCAGTGCGTACTTCGATATCTGTAGGAGCGTTAGATCACCCGCGTAAAGTCTTTATGGTTACGTCAACAGTGCCGGGTGAGGGCAAATCATCAGTTTCTGTCGCTTTAGCATCCAGCTTAAGTCAGCTAGGTAAAGTGTTGATTGTTGGTGCTGACTTCCGCAAGCCTAGCTTGGTTTATAAAATGGGTGTTAAGCCTGGCTCCCCTGGTTTGGCTAATGTACTTGCAGGGTCGCATCGCATTGATGAGGTGGTCCATTCCATTGGCGCACTGGATGTGATCATCGCAGGTATGATTCCGCCCGACCCACAAGAGCTTCTCAGTCGTGGGTTAGATAAGCTGATTGAGCAACTTTCAGAGACGTACGATCACATTATTATCGATTGCCCACCTGTGCAAAGCGTGGCTGATTCATTGTTGATATCCAAATACTGCGACGGTCTTATTTATGTTGTGGAATCCGGCCGTGTATCGGCCTCGGTAATTCAACATTCTGTCGGGCGTTTATTGCAAGTAGGAGCCCCTTTGTACGGCGTGCTCTTGAATAAGCACCAGCATGCAGGTGAAAAATATGGCAGCTACGATTACTACTATGAGTATCGATCGCAAAACGCGACATAGATAGAGTGGCTATTTTTGCATCTAGTTTATACGTGTGTGTTTACTCGTATTCACGTCAATGTCACGGTTAAATCGTATGCTGATGTTTTATAACGATCAATATGCTGTTGAATCACATGCTTTACCCTCTAAATTGATATATGTCTGATCGGTTATGAAGAATAGCGATATCATTTGCCGCCATCACGAATACGGTAGAGAGTACCGCCAGGCAATTTACTGATGATAACAAGGTTAAAAAAGCCTGTTGGGATTGTGCTTCTTGTGCTGCCGGTACTTTTTTTATTGGCGGACGGTATCAGCAAATCCCGTGCTGCGTTAATTGATTATCAGATTGATCAGTGGCTAGCGCACTGGTCTGAGCAACGGCAAAAGACGAGAGATGTTGTATTAGACGCTAATGAAGTTCTCATGGTGTACGAGCTTGCTGAATCTGCAGCGGTATTACAGCCGTTAAACGGTAACGCAATGTTAAAGCGCGGCATCGTTGCCGATTGGTATGTAATGCAGGGCGATGAAAGCTCTAAATTGCACCCTCATTTTGCTGGTGTGGCGCTATCAAGTTTTCGAACGGCGACTGTGATCAAACCATTTGAATCCGACAGTTACTTTAAGTTGGCCTATGCGTTAGCGCGCCAAAATCAGTTGCAAGATGAATTTGAACGCTCAATTCAAACAGCCTTGATATTAGGCGCGTGGAACGAAGGTTTGCAGCAACGAATTGCTCAGCTCGGCCTGCAGCTGCGTAGCTATGTTAGTAGCGCTGCTAATCGACGTTTCGATCAAAACCTGAGACGAATGTCGGTACATCAGCCAATTGAATTGATGAAAATCGCAAAACAGCTTGATAAAAAGCAGCACGTTTGTGCGTTTTTCGATAGTGCAGAGCAAGTTAGCTGTATGAACGACTGATGTTTTATTGTCGGTAAATCACTATAACCTCCAAGAAGTTCTCGTTGTAAGAGAGGGATTTTAATGAAAGTGTTAGTTGTGTTTGGAACACGCCCAGAAGCTATTAAAATGGCGCCGCTTGTTCATGCGTTGGCGCAACGCCCAGAGATTCAGGCGAAGGTGTGTGTGACAGCACAGCACCGCGAGATGCTCGATCAAGTGTTAGAGTTGTTTGATATCGTGCCAGATTATGATCTGGATTTGATGAAGGCCGGCCAAACTCTCAACGACGTATCAGCAAATATCTTGCAGCAACTAAAGCCAGCATTAGTCGAATTTCAACCCGATGTTGTGTTGGTGCATGGTGATACTGCAACCACATTCTCAGCCAGTTTGGCGGCTTACTATGAGCAAATTAAGATAGGGCATGTTGAGGCCGGTTTACGCACCGGAAATCTATATTCGCCCTGGCCAGAAGAAGGTAATCGCAAGCTCACCGGGGCGCTGGCTAACTACCACTTTGCACCGACATCAACATCTGAAGCCAACCTCAAAAAAGAAGGCGTCTTAACAGGTGTTACTGTTACCGGTAATACCGTGATTGATGCCTTACTGATGGTGAGTAAGCGCATAGAGAACGATGTGGCGCTTAAAACGCAGCTTGCTGAAAAGTTCCCAATGATTAACGCAAACAGAAAGCTAGTGTTAGTTACCGGCCATCGAAGAGAAAGTTTTGGTGGTGGCTTTGAGCGTATTTGTGAGGCACTCAATAAGGTTGCCAACCAGAATCCTGATGTTGATATCCTCTACCCCATGCATCTGAACCCAAACGTACGCGAGCCGGTAACCCGCTTGTTGGGCAATCTCAAAAATGTACATCTTATTGAGCCACAAGGTTATATGGAGTTCGTCTATTTGATGAACTGTGCAGAAATCATTCTGACAGATTCAGGCGGTATTCAAGAAGAGGCACCGTCGCTAGGCAAGCCTGTTTTGGTGATGCGCGACACGACTGAACGCCCTGAGGCTGTAGAGGCTGGCACAGTAAAATTGGTAGGTACCGAAGTTAAGCGTATCGTTTATGCAGTAAATACCTTACTTACTGACCAAGAAGAATATGATGCTGTGAGTTTTGCACATAACCCATACGGCGATGGCAAAGCTTGTGATCGTATCGTTGATTTTTTGATCGCTGAGTACATGCTAGAGAGTCAACCTGCAGCACAGCAAGCTGATTTGGTCGCCAGTTAAAACATACAAACAAACCTAGAACAGCAGGATGTAGAAAGATGTCGTTTGAAACCATTTCAGTGGTTGGCCTTGGGTATATTGGGCTGCCTACAGCTGCAATGTTTGCCTCGCGTAAAATCAAAGTGATCGGTGTTGATGTTAATCAGCATGCCGTTGATACGATCAATAAGGGCGAGATACACATTGTAGAGCCGGACTTGGATATGTTGGTACATGCTGCTGTTACGGAGGGGTATTTAAAAGCAACAACAACACCAGAAAAAGCTGATGCCTTTCTGATTGCCGTGCCAACGCCCTTTAAGGAAAACCACGAGCCCGATCTTTCGTATATCGAGGCTGCATCCAAGGCAATTGCGCCGGTGTTAGAAAAAGGTAATTTGGTGATTCTAGAGTCAACCTCACCCGTCGGTGCAACCGAAGATATGGCTAAGTGGATCGCTGAAGCTCGGCCAGATTTGAATGTGCCACTTAACGAGTGCGATGACGGTGATATCTATGTGGCACATTGCCCGGAACGTGTATTGCCCGGCCATGTAGTAAGAGAGTTAGTTGAAAACGACAGGGTGATTGGCGGTATTAATGCAAGAAGCTCGGATAAAGCCGTTGAATTATATCGGTGTTTTGTTTTGGGTGAATGTGTAATTACGAATGCACGTACTGCTGAAATGGCGAAACTTACTGAAAATGCGAGTCGTGATGTGTCGATAGCTTTTGCCAATGAACTTTCGTTGATCTGTGATGAACTTGATATTGATGTCTGGGAGCTCATTAAGCTGGCTAATCGTCATCCGCGTGTGAATATTCTTCAGCCTGGCCCTGGGGTTGGTGGCCACTGTATTGCAGTCGATCCTTGGTTCATCATCAATAAAACACCAGAGCAAGCTCCGCTGATTCATGCAGCACGACGAGTAAATGATGGCAAACCTGGATGGGTTGTTGAGAAAGTTAAGGAAGAAATTCAGCGTTTTTTAAACGACCATCCTGAGAAGGATGTCAATGGTGTTACAGTTGCCTGTTTTGGTTTGGCGTTCAAACCTGATATTGATGACCTCCGCGAGAGTCCTGCGTTGGATATCGTTGAAGATTTAACTGCCGATCTAGAATGCAATATTATTGCTGTTGAGCCCAATGTAAAACGTATCGAGGGCAATGTTAAGCTAGTTGCTCTTGATGATGCTCTTGCTTCTGCAGATATCTATGTTCTTCTTGTTGATCATAAGGTATTTAAGCAGTTTAAACCTGCGTGTGCTTATGTGATTGATATGAAGGGAATATGGGGATAGCCACTACATACTACTCGTGCGAACATTTTCTTGTGAGTAGTATTCGTGAGTAGGATGCTCTTGTTGGCTGGGTTTAATGACGTGTGTAAGAAAACGCAAGCCTGTAGGGACAAAGCCGAAACTATTTGGCATTCTTTCTGGCATCAGTGATGCTCTTTATTATCGTCGCAGTTAGAAGTGTTTGAATTTCGTAGGAGTTTGTTGAGGGGGGTGATTCTAGGCGTCGATGACGTTATTGGAGTAATGCTCTCTGCGCAATAATAAATGATCACAAGACTGTTGAGTTATGGTGCCGGAGAAGGCATAGCGAAGGGGTTAAATATAGCTCTAATTATTTTGCTCCCACTCATTATTTCACCGGAGAATTATGGCGTGGTTGCTCTAGCGGTTGCGCTAGAGCAAATTCTATTGAATGTTTTTTTGTTTGCTCAAAGTACCGCGGTATTAAGAAATTATGATCGTTTCAGGCGTTATGGTAATACCTTTTTTAGATCTCTAGAACTAGCCCATACTCGATTTTCAATAATCCTCTTTGTTATCGGTTGTTTGATTATGCTTGCGCTCTACGGGTATATCAGTGACCTTGCAAGTCTCTTTTTGATTCTTTGTGCAGCGCCATTTTTGGCTCGCTTACAAATGCTCCAAACGCTTCAGCGGGTAAGGGATCTGGTTGCAGGCTATCTCAAGTATAGGCTTTTATATCAGGTAGTTAAGTTTTTTCTTGTATTGTGTTTAGCTGTAATTCCTTCGCTTGAGGCGGTTTCATACAGCCTAGGAACTCTATCATCTGCAATCTTTACTTTACTGCTGTTTAGAGATTGGGGAGTACGAGAAAATAAGGTTCGCGAAAATAAAAGATTGTCGAAAAAAATGTTCCTCTTTTCTGTTCCTCTAGCTGCTCAGATGGTAATGAATAGCTTGTACTCTGTTGCGGATAGATATGTTCTGTTATATATGTCTAACAAAGTAGATGTTGCAATATATACATTTTCTTACTCCATCGGGACAACTCTACTCTTTATCGCAAATATCTTTGTCATTGTTTATCTGCCAAAGGTATATCGAGAAAAGAATGGCCTGGAAAAATCAATTCGTATCTTAGATGGAATGTTGATAAGGCTTTTTGTGTTAATGGTGATTGCTGGTGTTATCGTGAATTTCATTATCTACCCTCATATGCTGTCTTATTATGAACCGATATATGCTCGGGGGGAGAGAGTGCTTTCGATTGCTGTCCTGGCCGTGATCCTTAAAACATTTTATCTCTACGGGCTATATAAATTGACATTGTTCAGAACACTAGAATCAATACCGTTGATTTCAGCCGTTGTTTTGTCGTTCAATTTATGTGCGAATATTATACTAATTCCTCGGTTTGGTTTGGAGGGGGCGGCATATGCGACGCTTCTAAGCGAAGCTTTAGGCTGCACTTTGATACTGGTACGATCGAGTCAAGTATGCAGATTGAAAGCTGTTCGGGCTTGTGAGTAATATGAAAATATATACGAAGCGTTCGCCTTTATTATATTTTTTGCTATTTTTTATTACTTTCGTTCCTCTTATATTTGAGGCGGATGTTGTTAAGTCATTTTCTTATGTTCTCTTCTTTCTGCACGCCGTAGTTTCATTTTTTCTGCTCTATCCGCGAGGAAATACGAAAATATTCTTCTCCCCCTTGGCTATTACAATATTCTATGTTGATCTTTCTTTTGCACTAGGGGCGTACGCATATCATCATGGTATTGTATTGATGCATACAGATAATTATGTCGATTATCTTGCTTGGACTAATACTGGTTATACTACTTTCTATATGCTCATGTGCGGCAACGTATTGCTATTTTTGGCTGGTACATGGACGCCATCAAGTTTTGATTACCGTCATGATGTAGAAAAGAAAGTACTCGCGTTCGCTCTTGTATCTTTGTGTTATTCGTTGCCCTTCTTTTTCATGCCTTTGGATGCATCCCTATTTGGTGGAGGAAGTGGTGGGAATCTTGCAGTTATACCGAAGAGTATTACTGCTTTGATGTTCATCTACTATCTTGCCTATTTTCGTAAAAAATTACGTTTTCCTTTCTACTTCTTAATACTTATTGTTTTTGCGATATCTTCAGCGCACTCGAAGAGAGAGGCAATATTCTTAGTGTTTCCAATACTGCTACTAGAAGCATTGTTTAATGGGCTTGTACTTAATTTCCGTTCTCTTGTCGTGGGGGGGGTGGTTTTTTTATTGTGTGTGCTGTTGATTATAGCTATGTCAATCGTTAGGGGGTATGGTGGTTTCAGTGAGGTAGATGGGCTGTTTTCTGCGTTGCCTCATGTTGCTGAATATGTCATTTCTCCTCTTTTTTTGGCTTCGTTTTTTAATAATATCGAAGTTAATTATACGTATTTCCATTCTATGCAAGCGCTAGAGTATATATGTGATGATTCAGAGTTGCTTTCTTATGGCTCGACCATTTTTAAGGCCCTTTTTGTGTTTATTCCTAGGGCGATATGGGAAGGTAAACCTCTAAGTATGATTAGTTTATACACAGGGTTTCATGATCCTGCTTTTCGGGCAAGTGGGGGATCCTATCCTGTAAATCTATACTCTGAAGCTTTTTGGAATTTTCGCATCGCGGGGTTAGCTTACATACTTGTTGTTGGGTTGGCAGTGATGACCCTCTATAAGAAATTTATTGAAGCGTTATATTCGGCTGACCTTCGAGTTCTTCCCTGGGCATTATATGTATACATGAATTTCCTAACCTATGTACGTGGAAGCGGCTTGGATCAGTATTTTGCATATGGATTCCTGTCGTTCATCTACGTAGCTCTATGTTATTTTACGGTAATGCCATTTATCAAAAAAACGAGTTAGCTAACTATTGATAGTTTGTAGATCCGTATATTGAATAACTAGTAGTATACGAATGGCGTTTTTAAGTGATTTTGAGGCTGTGTAGAAAGAATGGGAAGGTGGTCATTCTGTTTTATAGGAAGGGAGTATTTTTGTGAATATTAAATTGCAAATTTCATGTGAATTAATTTTTTAGTGTTTTTATAGTGTCGGTATTCGTTTGTTAATATGTCGATTTTCAAGAAAAATATGGTATTGAACGAGTTTTTTTATGAGTATTTCGACTTGTGGTTGTCGCGTTGCATTTATTCTTGATCATGAGTTAAAGCCTTATCGAATTCCATTCTTTGTGGAGTTACAAAAAAAAGGTTTTCATGTGACAGTCTACCATTGCGGGGAGCTTCTTGGCTTTGATCAGGCCTTTGAGCAGGTTAGAGTGAAATCCAAAAATATTGGGCCGTTCGAGTATCGAACCCTACCTTGTTTTTCTGATTTTGATTTCGTAGTACATATGCAGAATATGCGAGTTTTAAATCTCTGGACTATGACGTTAAATCCACTTCGTAGATACAACTTATTACATTGGGGGATAGGTGTTTCGTCGAAGCGCGGATTGAGGCAACAGAATAGGAATGTCGTACGGGTGAGAAATATGCTGTCATATTTTTGTTCGGCGCTAGTCCTTTACTCTGATTATCCTAAGGCATTTATTCCACCCAATGTGCTGAAGAAAACGTTTGTTGCACCTAACACTGTTAGCTCTCCAAATAGTACTAATTATTCGGGTTACGAGAAGGATTGTTTTCTGTTTATAGGTGCTTTGAATAAGCGTAAGGGGTTGTTTGACTTGCTAGGAGCGTTCAGAGAATTTATAGCATCAGGGTCTAACGCTCGAATCAAGAGGTTGGTAATTATTGGTAATGGGGATCAAAAGAAATTTGTCGAGACGTATTTAGCTGAGAACGGTATGGAAGCTAACGTTCATCTAGTTGGTGAGGTACAAAATGATGTCGAAAAACAGCGTTATTTTGAATCGGCGGTCGCTTGTATTTCTCCAAAACAGGCAGGCTTGTCAGTTCTTGAAAGTTTTAGTTACGGCGTCCCGTTTATAGCGTATGAAGACGCGATTTCGGGGGGGGAACATCTTAATATCGAAAATGGCGTGAACGGGTTTCTTGTTCAAGGTCAGCGGCAACTTGTTGAGAAAATGAGTGCGTTAGATTCATCTGAAGAAATGGCTCGGAGTATAGGTACCAATGCGCACAATTTTTATCAGAATTCTCGTTCAATATCCCATATGGTAGACGGTTTTTTAGATGCGTTCGACTATATTGCGGCTCTATCTGATCAATGATATTGCTTCTTCCAGTTTATTTTATTTTCAAGCGATGTAGATAAGTAAGATGTATTCAATGAAGATTAGATATTATTTTCATACATTGCGTTATATGCGCGTAGTTCAGGTCGTCAACCGAATAATGCGGAAAATTGCTCGATTTAAAAATACTAAAGTGCCAGCTATTGACTTGGCTAGATCGAAAAAACACTGGGAAGTATGTCGCTTAAACCCTCAGTCACTATTTGAGAATAACCAGTGTCGCTTTTTAAATCACGAAGGCGATGCGCTAGATTGGTTTCCTCAAGATCAAAACAAACTTTGGCTTTATAACCTCCATTACTTTGATGACTTAACGGCGCAAAACGCGTCGCTGCGAGAAGACGTGCACCACCAGCGAATCACTCATTGGATTGCACACAACCCTGCGCCTGTGGGCGATGGATGGGAGCCTTACCCTCAGTCTTTACGTATTGTTAATTGGGTTAAGTTTCAGTTGAACGGCGCTTCGCTAAACAACGAAGCGCTAGAAAGTTTAGCGCTGCAAGCACATGTGTTATCGCAAGATCTTGAATATCACATTTTAGGGAATCACTTATTCGCTAACGCGAAGGCGTTGATTTTTGCTGGGTGCTTTTTCGACGGAGCAGCTGCTGATAAGTGGTTGCAAACTGGCTTGGGGATACTGCGAAAAGAGATCAATGAGCAGGTATTGGATGATGGCGGTAATTTTGAGCTAACGCCTATGTATCACGCCATTATGTTGGTGGATGTTTTGGATCTGCTCAACGTGCTGCGGGCTTTCGCTAGTAGCTCGCACAGTGATGATATTTCACTACTCACGCGTTATGCAGGGCGTATGTTGCGTTGGCTTGATACTATGAGTTTGGGCGATGGAAAAATTAGTTTCTTTAACGATAGTGTCTTTGGTATTGCTCCTTCGAATTCTCAAATCCACGAATATGCTAAGTCTCTTAACATCAGCGTCGATCATGCTGCATCACTTACGATCGAGCCGGCCTACTGGGATTTATCTCAGTCGGGTTACGCTGTCGCGAAATCGAGTGAGTTGGCGTTAATTGCGGATCTTGCACGTATTGGCCCTGATTATATTCCGGGGCACGCGCATGCGGATTCATTGAGTTTTGAAATGAGTCTGTTTCAGCAGCGTGTATTTGTTAATTCGGGTATTGATCGCTACGGGGTTTGTGAAGAACGTTTGCGTCAACGAAAAACGGCGGCGCATAACACTGTTTCTGTGAATGGCATGGATTCTTCAGAAGTCTGGAGTGGGTTTCGAGTAGCACGCCGGGCGAAAATAGAAGGGCGTCGAGTTAAATGTGAAAAAGGCGTTATTTATTTTGAGGCTTGTCATAATGGCTTTAAAGCGCAGGGTGTAAATTGTATCCATCATCGAAAGTTTGTTGTGCGATCTAACGAGGTTTGCATAATAGACGATCTTCGAGGGGGCTTTGATAATGCCCAGGCGTTTTTTCATCTTCACCCGTCTGTGTCGATTGGAAATGTTAGTTCGTCATCAGTAGAGTTGTTTGTGAACGATCATCGGGCAGAGTTCGTTGTTTCTGGTGGTCTTATTGCTATAGAAGATAGCGTTTATTGCCCTGAATTTGGAATTAAGCAGGCTTCTCATAAGATAGTAGTTTCATTCGATGGATCGAAAGTTGAAACACGGGTTCGTTGGTTGTAGCGGTATTGGTATGCATATTTTATTTCTTACAGATAACTTTCCTCCTGAGGGGAATGCTCCTGCAACCCGTACTTACGAGCATGCTAGGGAGTGGGTTAAATCCGGTCACAGGGTTACTGTTATTACCGGTGCACCGAATTTTCCGGAAGGTAAGGTATTTGAGGGGTATTCAAATGCCTGGTACAGCAAACACGACCTCGATGGTATCGAGGTGCGTCGCGTAAAAACTTATATCTCGGCGAATGAAGGATTTGTTCGTCGCATTTTAGATTATATGTCGTTCATGATTATGGCGATTTTTGCTGGATTGTTTGTACGACGAGTTGACGTAATTGTTGCAACATCACCACAATTTTTTACAGCAGTTGCAGGTTGTCTGTTGAGTGNGTTAAAGCGTAAGCCGTGGATTTTCGAATTACGTGATATATGGCCAGCCTCGATTACTGCTGTGGGTGCTATGAGTGATGAGTCGCCGGTGATAAAGCTTCTAGTGCGCATTGAAAAGTGGCTGTATCGCAAGGCCGATAGAATTGTTGCTGTTACTCATACGTTTAAACGTGAGCTTGTTGAGCGTGGTATTTCTGGCGACAAGATTGATGTTGTGCTCAATGGTGTCGATCTTTCAAAGTATCAACCGATGGAAAAAGACCCTGAATTAGAGGGTATCTATGACTTGCACGGTAAGTTTGTGGTTGCTTACGTAGGAACCCATGGCATGGCGCATGCGTTGGGCACCATTGTTAATGCTGCTGAACGCTTGAAGGCGC
This sequence comes from BD1-7 clade bacterium, assembly GCA_902705835.1. Classification (NCBI taxonomy): domain Bacteria; kingdom Pseudomonadati; phylum Pseudomonadota; class Gammaproteobacteria; order Cellvibrionales; family Spongiibacteraceae; species BD1-7 clade bacterium. The sequence goes on along the minus strand of CACSIN010000029.1, from coordinate 54,566 downwards.
ACGAAGATATCGTATTTGTTTTTGCTGGCGGTGGTGCCGGTGCGGATGACGTTAAGCGTTTAGTGGATGAAAAGAAATTAACGAACGTGCGTGTGCTTGGCCGTCAGGATAAATCGTTGATGAACCGACTTTGGTCGTTGTGTGATGTTTCTTTGGTTCATTTGCGCGATACACCTCTGTTTAGTTCGGTTATTCCGTCCAAAATTTTCGAGTCGATGGGGATGGGGTTGCCGATGATAATTGGTGTGCCCGAAGGTGAGGCGACAGCTATCGTTCGCGATGATCATTGTGGTTTGGTGATTCCCCCGGAAGATGAAGTCGCGATGGTAGAAGCTATCGAGAAAATATATTCAGATCCGGTGTTGTGTGCGTCTCTGCAAGAAAACGCGATTAAAGCAGCAAATAAGTATGATAGAACCCGATTGGCGCACGACTTTTTACGCAGTGCGGAAGATGTGCTTCGGGCTGAAAGTGCTCAGCTTGCTAAGAGCGTCGAAAAGTAACCAGCTTCGTCTTTCTTCTGCAGTAATTGGTTGTTAGCTGGCGTGTTAGGCGGCTAACATTATCGGTGTTTGGGATCTTCTTAGAGAAACTGTCTCGCCAAAGTGAGACGAATTAGTCCCACCTTGGTATTTGTAAGTATCTATCTGTATATATTTTTGTGGACAGCGTAATTGAAGATCATGTTCTCAAAAAATCTATTTACGAGATACGCAATGAGTATCGATATTGATACAGATAACATCATAAAACATGCGAATACTGAGTATGTGTTCGTGATAGGTAGTAAATCGATTACTTTGCGAGATACCAGATATGTGTAGGGGTGAACTAGATAGAGTGAGTAGCTAATATTCCCGAGAAAAAGAACAGGTTTTTTAGTTAGTAATCTTGATATTGGCAAGCTACCAGTTATTAGTGTAGCCATGAATACGAGCAGAAGTATTGGAAGTAAAAACTCTATTGGATTTTGAATTAGACCTTCCCAACCTTCGCTAGCAAATTCGATATCTAAGGTGCAGAGAGTGATTATACCGGCTAAAGATGTTAGTTGAATGGCAGGTAACGAAGAGTCAGGGATTTTCAGTTTAAAATCAGTTTTCTGTATCATGGCTAATGTTACGCCAAGTACAAAGTAAAATGTAATTGGATATACACAGAAGAAAAAAGCGAAAACTCCGAAGGCTGGCAATAGCCAGATAGTCGCTTTTCTTGAAAAATAGCTGCTAACAAATATGTAAGTTACAAAATAATACCAAATTTCGAAGGTTAAAGACCATGCGTTTGGCGTCATTGCTGGTGTGTCAAAAAAACGATCGAGAAACATCAAATTTATTAGTAGGTAAACTATGTTGTTTTTTTCGGGTTCGAGGTTGAGAATGAGGTTTCCAGTAAAGTACACAATTGTAAGGGCGCAAAAAAGAGGATATATGCGCCAAAATCTGTTCTTAAAAAAATTACTAGAAGTTGATTTTTTTGCGGCTATAAATATTACGTAGCCGCTTAGAATAAAGAATATCTCAACCCCGAACGCTCCAATGCTCGTAATTATGCGTTGAGTTGCTTCGCTGTATGGTTGGCCTGAATGCAAATAAAACCCGCCAGTTAGGTGGGCAATTAGAACCATAAATGAAGCGATTCCTCTCAACCCATGAAATGGAACAATGAATTTTTTCACCTAGACAATACTCCAGTTGAGAACTGATTGTTTGCTTCTGAGTGATATACAGAAATTGAATTTTGTATAGAGCATTCGAAGATAATCACAGCTCGCTACGTATAAATTGAGCGTTAGTTTACCGTACATTTGTAACAATCGGTGAGCTCGTTATAGAATTTAATGCTGCTATTGGTATTAAAGTTGTTCGTACATTTCTTTGCTCTCGGTGTTGTATTGATCAGCCTCTACTTGCAAGTGGCTGCGCTTATTTATGATAGGTAGGTAGTTTGATGTGAGCTAGCAGGCTCTTATGATTTCTGCCATTTGACGTAGGTGTGAATAGATCGAAAATCGTGAAGTTTGCATTAAAAGATCTGCTCGATTTCTGATAGTATCGTTCGTCACTGATAGTGATACTTCACATGGATACTGACCAAACTCCCTCTAACATCCAAAAAAGCAACAACGACGTAAGTTCTGGTGTTCTATCAGCGTGTCGTTCATCCGTATTAATGTACCTTTCTGCGACTCGGTTTATCTTTTCGTTAGATCGTGTTTCTTACCTTGCAACTGTCGTCTATCTCTCGATGAGCAGTTTCTTGGTGTTTTTAACCTCTATTATTCCTATCAAAATCATTTTGCTGTTGCCCGCTCAACAGACGTTGCCAGGGGCAGTTGCGCGCTGGTGGCCGGAAAAAGAAACCTTCATATTGTTTTTGTGTGCTTTGTCTATCGCATTAATTGTATTAACAGAGTTTGTTAAGCGATTGGCGGACCGGAATATCAATCGAAAGCTGCGGAAGATCGAGGCCAGTGCTCAGGTTTTTAGCCGATCCAAAAAAAGAAAAAAGATCCGTCAGGAGATTAAAAATAATTTTTCAATTACTACGGGCATTATCTTTACTGTTATATATATGAGTGTGCTTTTGGTTGTTTATCCCGAACTGTACGTATTCTTCTTGAGTTTTATCTTTGTCGTAGCATTAGCTTTGCTGCTGTTTCAGCGATTTCAGGTTCTCGATATATCAACGATAAAAACGAATCAGTTGAAGCAGTCTTTAGCAAAAGCGGCGTTAATGTCCGCGGTATTTTTTGCCGTGTACGATAATGTTTTTTCAGCGAGCTCTCATGATCACTTTGTTATCATTTTGGGGGTTATTATGATCAGGCAAGTTAGTGGCGCGCTTCTTAGTGTTGTCGGTGGGTTTATATCGATATACAAGTCGAGGTTTCTTCGTGGCGATTCTATTGATGAAGAAGCTGCGTAGAATTTGGATGCATGTGTTGCAGGTAGTGAAAGGTTAAATTGAATGAAAGGAATTGTATTGGCGGGCGGAAAGATTGGGTACCGAAATCTTCCAAAAACAGCGAGTACATCGATTAAAAGAGCGCTGTATCAAGTTGAGAAAAATAGTGAATTTTGCCGGATAGAAGCAGGAATGACTATTCACAAATACTTCAGTAGCAAAGAAGAAATGGATGCTTGCGAGTATCGATTTGTCGTTATTCGTGATCCGGTTAAGCGATTTTTGTCAGCCTATGGTAATCGTGTAACTCACCATAAAGAGCTATCTGAAGCCTTTATTAAAGAGAAGTTTCCAGAACGATACCGGCAAGTGCCGTATTTTGACCCTGGGATCGGGCAGTTTATTGATCACTTTGAAACTTATTTCAAAGTTCCTCCGATTCACCATCACTTTAGGCCGATTGAGGCGTTCTTCGGGCGGAAAGATCTATGTTACTTTACGCATGTATATCCGATAGAAGATATTGATAGGTTGGCGTCTGATCTTTCTGGCCGCCTGGGTGCTCCCGTAGAGTTTGATCGCTTGCAAACGGGAGGAATTAAATATCGAGTACGTGATTTAAGTCGCGATCAACTCGACAAAATTATCAAGTTCTATGCTCGAGATTATCAATTGCTGGCTGGGTATTATAGTGCCGATGACATTTGGCGTGAATGGCGCGGTTGTCAACATGATTCGTCAGTAGGAGAGCCTGCGCCGATACTCGGCCGAGCAGTGCAGCGAATAAGAAAAGTCATCGCCCGATGATGAGGTGTGATTCGCCTTTGGTTTCGGTGATCATGCCTGCGCATAATGCTGAAGCATACATTGCCCTCGCACTAGAGAGTATTCTTGAGCAAACCTATCGGAATCTGGAGGTCATCGTGCTGGATGATGGCTCCTGCGATGATACTTGGCATATTGTTGGTCAATATCAGGATGATAGGTTGGTGTGTATTCGTGCTGATATCAATCGGGGGGTGGTGGCTACGTTGAATGAGGGTTTGATGCGCGCGCGGGGTAGATACATTGCTAGAATGGATGCTGATGACATCGCGAAGCCGCATCGAATCGCACGTCAAGTCGCATTTATGGAGAGCCGGCCCGATTTTGTTGTTTGCGCCTCTTCTGTTATTTACTTCAACCCTGATAGGGGGGAGTGCAAGGTCGCCTTCCCTCAGTATCACGCAGAAATCATGGCGTGCCTTGCGCTGTTTCAACGTTGGATGTGTCATCCGTCAGCACTGTTACGACGGTCGTGCCTAGTTGAGAATAACATCACCTATCAACAAAAATATGAGCACGCTGAAGATTACCAGCTGTGGGTGGCGATGGCTCGATACGGGAAGCTACACAACCTCGCGGAGCCTTTGTTGCATTACCGTGTGCATAGCCAGCAGATAACAGTTAAACACCGACCTGGGCAGTTACAATCTTCGCGTTGGCTTTTACAGCAGCAATTGGAGCCGTTTCTTCGTAGTGCGAGTAGAGTTTATCATCGAGACCGATACATCGATTATCTGTTGCTGAGTCAGTATTCGGAGGGTGTCAGTTTTACCGTGCAGGAGGCGACATCGATTACTCGAGAGTTGTTGGATTATTGCTTATCCGCTCCTCAACTCGACAACCGGACTTGCCGAGCGATCTTAATCTTAAAACTGTTAAAGACCGCCTATTTGTGCAACTATTCAATGATAAGTAAAGTTCGACTATTGGCAGTGATCGTAAAAATGACGCCAGGAGTCTTGATAAAACTAGCCATAGAACTTCGTCAGATTTCTGCAATCGGACGTTTAAAAACGGATTAATTTAGCTAGCTTGAAAAACGGATTTAGCAGTGTCCATTGAGTCAATCGGTCGTATATTTTGAACGCACTACTTATTATAAATACCGATTGGTATTTTTCCCTGCATTGGCGTAATAGAGCCAAATACCTGCAAGACGCAGGTTATACGGTGTATGTTGCCGTACCAATATGTGATGAGGCGTTAGGTCGTGAACTGCAGTCGACAGGGCTGCAGGTTGTTCATATTGATTTAAACCCGCACAGTATTAATCCGCTTGCTGAGCTGCATACTGCTTGGCAAATTTGGCGCATTATTTTTCGTTTAAAGCCGAGCATTCTTCATCTCATTACCTTGAAGCCTGTTATCTACGGCGGTGTTATCGCCCGTGTTAAAGGGCTGAAAACCATCAATAGTTTGGCTGGGTTAGGTCGTTTTGCGGAGCCTGAGCGAAAAAATTATGGTTGTTTGGCCAAGTGTATTCGCTTGTGGTTGAAGCACTTTCTCTCCGGTACTGTTGTGTTAGAAAACACGTGGGATATGCAGAACCTGCAACAACTCGGCGTCAGTGCCAATTTGCAGGTGATTGAGGGGGCAGGTGTAGATATTGATCAATATAAGAGTGAACAAAAATCGCCAGATTCAATTGTTAAGATTCTCTTTGCCTCGCGGCTTATTTGGAAAAAGGGTCTTGGTGAGTTGGTCGATGCCTGCGAAGCTGTCAATCGAGATGGTGCGCGAGTTGAGTTGCATGTGGCGGGCATTCGTATGGTGCATGATAAAGATTCGATTCCAAGGCGTCAGATAGAGCGGTGGCAGCGGCAAGGCGACATTATTTGGCACGACAACGTGAGTGCTATGGAAGACTTGATTTCGCGGTGTGATCTGATTTGTTTGCCAACGCGATACGGTGAGGGTATACCGCGAATACTCATTGAAGCCGCCGCGTGTCGGCGCCCGATTATTGCACCGGATGTGGCCGGTTGTATGGATATCCTCAAGGATGGTGTGAATGGTTTTATGTATGATCGAAATTCTCCTTTGGGGTTGGCGCAGGCGATGGAACGAGCGATCGATAATAAACATCGATTGGGCGATCTTGGAGAAAGCGGCCGGGAGATGGTTGTCGAAAAGTTCAGTGATGCCGTGATATTGGAACAATGGAGTCAGGTGTATAACGCCAATACTCAGGATGCAGACGCATCCGCGCTGGCGTTGAAACGGAAAAATCATGTGGGCCAGGCAGGGGATTAACATGGCTACTGAATTACATTTACATCTGGGTGCTCACAAAACAGCAAGTACTCATCTACAAGAAGTCTTGATGGCTAATAGTGGAGACCAAGATGATTTCACCTATATTGATACGCCATCTTTTCGCCAGAATTATACACGGGCGAATCGTTTTGTTGATGATCGCTGTAGTACTCAAACAAACACCTATCTCGACGCCTTGGGTCAGCTAGAGCCGAAGCGATTGTTGATCTCCGAAGAGAATATTATTGGGCAACCCAAAGAAATATTTGATTGCCAACATCTATATCCAAGTGCCGCCGAGCGATTAGGTAAGCTCAGCGGGTTTGTTGCAGGCTTTGAAAACTCAACAATTTGGTTGTCTATTCGAAGTATGGATACCTTTTTACCGTCTTTTTATTGTGAATACCTGCGGCATAAGCCTTACAAACCGTTTGATCAGGTCTTGGAAGGCCAGTATCAGCAAAGCTGGGTGCCGCTTATCAAGTTGGTTGCCGAGGCCTTTCCGAATAGCCAGATAAATATCGTATGCTACGAAAAATACCGGTATGTGCTTCCGTTGTGGTTAGAAAAAATGACAGATAGCTGCGACACGCAGCAATGGAATTTGTTATCTGACAAGCGTCCTCGGTCTTCGCATAGTCAGTTCGCTATTCATGTAGCTCGACTGATTAACCCGGTTATTGGTAGCCACAGAATTGCACAAGTGATTGATTGGATTTCTACCGTCTCCTTCCGATACGCTGCGACTGGACGTAAATTTTCTCCCTTTGATACGCCTACGAAGCGAGCACTTCAAGATCAATATCGCGATGATTTGAATCGTATTCCGTCTATGGGCGATAACATCGGGTTGTTTAATGTGCCGCGGCCGATAGGCGCTTTGAGTAAATCTGAAAAGTTACAACGAAACGGCGTTACAGACGTGGTTACTCACATAACGCCACATGCGACAGAAAACGTGGATGCATAGAGCATGAATGCGCCAAAGGTTAGTGTCGTGATCCCGGTATATAACACTGAGCAGTACCTTATTAAATGCTTGGATTCGGTCGTGCAGCAAACACTGCAGCACATCGAAATTATTGTAGTGGTCGATGCATCCCCAGATAACGCCTTAGCTTTAGTTTCGGATTACGCAGATAACGATAAGCGCATTCAGATAATTCACAAAACAGTGAACGAAGGATTAGCGGCCGCGCGTAGCTCTGGCTTGCGAATGGCCACGGCTGAATATGTAATTTTTTTGGATAGCGATGACTTTTGGACTGATGACTGTGCGTTATCCGAATTGTATATGACAGCGCAAGTCGATCAGTGCGATGTGTTGCGGTTTAATGGCCATCGCTATGTTGAAGGGGAGCTAACAAGTCCATTGCTGAATAGCGCTGCCATTATCAATGGTACGCTCGCGACTCATGATGCCTTTTGGGTATTTAGATCCATATTTTTGTTCTTTTTTAAGCGTCAGTTTATTGTTGATAATCAGCTCGACTTTATCGAAGGTCAGGATATCGGCGAAGATGGAATTTTCATTTCGGCCGCTTTAAGTTGTTGTAATCGAGTTTCTTCTGTTGCCGAATTTTTCTACGCTTATCGTGAAAACAGCGAGAGTATGATGAAGACCCGTTGGTGTGCGGATAAATATCTAGAGGAAGAAACTTCGTCTCGTTTAATTGTCGATAACCTGCAACATTGTGAGCAAGCCCGGCAACATTACTTGCTTTTTCGGGCTGGGCAATATTGGCCGAAGATACTCGCTTCAAAGGCCGTGAGAGATATCTGTAGCGAAGACCGGTACAAGTTTTATGACCAGTCTAGTGCTAATTTTACCCGTCTACAGTTTAATCATCGTCAGGTTAGCCGGCGTATTCATTTGTGTGGTCGCTTGATCTTTGCATTGCTGGCAAGTGGCAGATATAAAACACTCGATGTTTGTGTGCGTTTATTGAGGCCATATTTTTGGTTTACCGAGCAGATTAACAACGTTAAGTACTTGGATTTGTTAAGGCTGAAAAATAATCCGGGTGTCCGAAAATTGAAACAGCTCATACGTTATAAACTGCGCTTTATTGTTTACAAAAATGTCTTACTGAAGCGATTTGATAAGCCCCGGTACTTTCGTAATCTAGAAAACTTAGAAGCATATCATTTTGATCATATAGAAGGGCCTAAACTCGTGGGCGTATCGGCTATGCTGCGAGTGAAGAATGAAGCCGGAATGATTGCCCAGTGCATTAATTCTATTGTGGATGTGTTTGACGAAATTGTTGTTATTGATAATGGCAGTACGGATGCCACGGTATCTATCGTACGTGCGTTGCAAGAAAGATATGCAGCGGACAACAAAGCAATACGTATCTTCAGTTATCCCCATGACATTGCACGGTGCGGCCTAGAGCATAAGCAGACCTCTGAAAACTCTGTTCATAGTTTGGCTTACTACTACAACTGGTGTCTAAGCCATTGTCGTTATAACTATGTGTGTAAGTGGGATGCCGATATGTTTCTGCCTGAGGGAGTGGAGGAGGCGCATAATCTAAGGCGGCGTTTACTGGCGGTGGCAACTTCGTCATCACGAATACTCGCTACGTTACCGATTCAAACCGTTTACATCGATGCTTTGAGTGAATTTTATTACGATAAAACAGAGGTAAACAGGGAGCTAAGATTATTTCCTAATTGCCCTTCTACCTATTTCACAAAAGCTGAGAATTGGGAAGTTCTAGAAACGGCTTATCCATTGCCGATTATGCAATTACAGCATGTGACCATTTATGAAGTAAAAGATAGCCACGAAAATGAGTTTGATCACTGGACTGACGCTAGCCAGTTTACTGCGCGCAAGGTCAAAGAATATCGCAACTTCCAAAAGATTCGCCTTAACTATCATTTAAGTTGTGGCTCGAAATTTTCTCAGTTAAAGACGCTAATGCACGTAGGTTAGATATGGATATGACGACGGAGTCGAGTAATAAAATATTTATTCTGGGTGTAGGTGGCCAAAAGTGTGGTACGACTTGGCTGTATCACTATTTGAGTAGCTTTGCCCATGTAAATATGGGGTTTAGAAAGGAATACCATATCTGGGACAGAAAGCACTCATGCCTTAACTTTAACCAGAAGCACCTTTGGCAGTTAAGGCGTATTCGAGACTTCAAACAGTATCTTATGACGCGTGTTCCCGGGTATTACGAAAATTATTTTTCCGGTTTGATGAAAAACGGTATTAATACCACCGGTGATATCACACCATCGTACGCGGGTTTAACTGCAGAAGCTTACACCACAATAAAACAGCGCCTTGAGGCTAAAGGTTTTGAGGTAAAGGTCGTGTTTTTGATGCGTGACCCCGTTCAGCGATGTTGGAGTGCCCAGCGCATGAATGCGCGGCGAAACAAAAGGTTTAAAAGCCTAAACATGTCAGATGCTGAGCTTAATGCAGAGTTTAGGAAGAGGATATACAATGCTGGCTTTGTTGGTCGTACTCGATATGAAAATACGATACGCAACTTAGAGCAAGTATTTAAACCGGATGCGCTATATTTTGGTATCTACGAAACGATGCATGAGCAGGAAAACCTGGAGAAGTTATCTGCGTTCTGTGGTGTGTCTGTGAAAGCAGAGTTTAGTGAAAAGGTGATCAATCGCTCGCCAGGTCGACGTTTGACTGTGGAGAATACTAACGCTTGCTTTGAGCAATTTAACTCAACATACAGTTATTGTTATAACCGCTTTCCTGAAACTCAGACACACTGGCAAACGCGTGTTTTAGTTGAGTCACCTTCTAGTGATATCGAACCGAAGATTCTCCAATGCTGTTAAACAGTCGTCACAACATCGCTTTTTTGTGTAACCCTAAATGTGCGTCTACTTCGATTGAGGCGGCGTTAGATGATCATTGCGATGTTAGGATGTCAAAATACCCATCAATCAAACATATGAATGCGCGGGTGTTTCATGAATCTTTTTTGCCGATGTATCAACAGCTGATACCGAATAGCCAGATAGAAACCGTGTGTTTAATGCGAGATCCTATTGATTGGCTGTTTAGTTGGTATCGTTACCGAAGCCGCCCGGCGTTGGCTAGCATTGAGCATCCAAGACATCGGAACTATACGGGTAATATCGACTTTAACCAGTTTATAGAAGCTTATTTACTGGTAGATGATCTGGATGGAGGCAGTAGCGACGAGAAGAAAGCACCGGCATACGCACAAGTCGGTAGTCAGTACAATTTTATCAAAGACAGTAATAACGATATTGGTATTGATCGTATATATCCCCTTGAAAGAACAGACCTGCTGGTGCGTTACCTTCAAAAGAAGCTTCAAACTCGATTAACACTGGAGAAATTAAATCAATCGCCAACACGAAATCTGCGTTTGGCGCCTTCTTTAAAGCATGATCTTCAAGAGCACTTGAAAGCTGATTTTCGGCTCTACGAACAGGTTATGTTTGAGGGGTGTTATCGTCGATAAGTGTAAAATGGTGGGCCCGCCCTGACTTGAACAGGGGACCTGCCGATTATGAGTCGGATGCTCTAACCAACTGAGCTACGGGCCCGAAGAGTATTCAGCGCTGTGCGTTGAATCGGTGCTCTTTGTCACGAAGAGCTAGGATACATAGGCTGTACCAAGATCTGCCACGATAAAAGAGCGGGCAATTATAAAGCGCTGGTTTTTAACATGCCAGCGCTTTTTCAACTTTACTGAACGGTTTCTTGTTCGCTGAAAGCACCCTCAAATAAGGGCGATGTCAGGTAACGCTCTGCGGAATCTGGCAGGATAACCACAATTGTTTTATCTTCGTTACCGGGTTCACGTGCAAGGCGGTCGGCAACACACATGGCTGCGCCGGATGAAATGCCAGCAAGGATACCTTCTTCTTTCATGAGCTTGTGTGCCCATTCCATAGCTTCTTCGTTAGTCACCTGTTCAACGCGATCGACCATGTCCAGATCCAGTGTGTCTGGTATAAACCCNGCACCGATACCCTGAATTTTGTGGGGCCCGTGGGTTGCTTCTCTACCGGCTTTTGCCGATGAGATGACTGTGGATGAACTGGGCTCGATGGCAACAGAAGTAATCGCTTTGCCTTGAGTATTTTTGATATAGCGTGAAACCCCGGTGATAGTGCCACCGGTGCCAACGCCGGATACCAAGATATCAATTTCACCCTCGGTATCATTCCAGATTTCTGGGCCTGTAGTGTTCTCGTGAGCTGCTGGGTTTGCCGGGTTTTCGAATTGGCCAGGCATCCAGTATTTACTATCGCTGGCGGCGATTTCTTTGGCCTTGGCGATAGCACCCGGCATACCTTTGGCACCTTCGGTGAGTACCAGGTTTGCACCTAGGGCCTTCATTAATTGGCGGCGCTCTAGGCTCATTGTGTTAGGCATGGTTACCGTTAGGTGGTAGCCGCGCGATGCTGCTACAAATGCTAAGCCAATGCCGGTGTTGCCGGAAGTTGGTTCGATGATGTGCATGCCCTTTTTCAGGCTGCCATCTTTTTCGGCTTCCCAGATCATATTGGCGCCAATCCGACATTTAACGCAGTTTGCTGGATTGCGGCTTTCGATTTTGGCGAATACCTTTCCGGGGCTGATGCGTCTGATCTTGACCAGAGGGGTGTTTCCGATAGACAGGCTGTTGTCATCGAAGATGCTCATAAGTGACTCCGTTATTGTTTTGGCAGTGTAGATTCGTTCGCAGCGTCTTTCTTCGCTTGCAGGGATTTTTTCGTCAGCTTAAATACCACTGGTGATAGCAGTAGTAAGGCAATGAGGTTGGGGATCGCCATCAGAGCGTTAAAGGTATCTGCGATCGTCCATACATCTTTCAGGCTTGCCGTTGCACCAATGGGTACGATGATAATCCATAAGGCTTTGAAAGGGAGGGCCGCGCGTTCACCAAATAGGTAGGTAATGCATCGTTCACCGTAGAGGCTCCAGCCAATGATGGTGGTGAATGCAAAGATGACTAAGCCGACGGTGACAACGTATTCACCGCCCATAGGAATGGCTGTTTGGAATGCAGCAGATGTGAGTGGTGCGCCAGTAAGGCCGCCTTGCCATTGGCCGGAAACGATAATAACTAAGCCTGTTATCGTACAGATAATTAGGGTGTCAAAGAAGGTGCCGAGCATGGCAATACGACCTTGAGCAGCTGGGTCTTTGGTTTGTGCGTGGGCGTGTGCGATCGGTGCACTGCCGAGGCCGGCTTCATTGGAGAAAACCCCTCGGGCCACCCCCATTTGTATCGCTTGCATGACTGTCGCACCGGCAAAGCCACCGGCAGCTGCATGGCCGTTGAGGGCGCTGTTGATGATCAGGCTAAACGCAGCGGGAATCTGATGAAACTCTATTGCCAATACGTATAACCCGCAAAGCAGATAAGCGATGCCCATCACGGGAACTAGCCTGCCGGCAAAGGCGGCAATACGTTTGACGCCGCCTAATACCACTGCGCCAACAACCAGCATCATTACGACGCCGGTGATATAGGGCGGAACGTTGAATGTGTGCTCGAGGCCATCTGCGATGGAGTTCGCTTGTACCGAGTTACCGATACCAAACGCAGCGATAGAGCCAAAAAATGCGAAGGCAAATGCCAGCCAGTTCCACTTTTTACCAAGGCCATTTTTGATGTAGTACATGGGCCCGCCAATGTGCTCACCACTGTGGTTAACTTCGCGGTAGTTCACTGCGAGTACCGCTTCGGCGTACTTGGTTGCCATACCAACAACAGCGGTTATCCACATCCATACCAACGCTCCGGGGCCGCCAATGGCAATGGCTGTGCCGACGCCGGCAATGTTACCGGTACCAATGGTGGCAGACAATGAGGTCATTAATGCCCGAAAGGGGGAGATTTCACCTTCGGAAGATTTGTCACTGCTTTTTGACAGGAGGCTTTTGAGCGCAGAGGGGAGTTGAGTGATGGTCATCCCCCGCAGGCCTATGCTGAGATAGAGGCCGGTACCGAGAATGAGGAGAAGCATCAGGGGACCCCAGACAATGGGGTTTATGGTTTGGATTAAATCCATCATATAGACGTTGTCCGGTATATGCTGATTAAAAGTATCCCCTGATTATTTGATAGCCACTACGAAAAAACCAGCGCTAAGGCTGGTTTTTTGCAGAGAATTTTATTCCTCGATGAAGCTGCGCAGGTGATCTGAGCGCGTTGGGTGACGCAGTTTTCTCAGTGCTTTTGCTTCGATCTGGCGAATACGCTCACGCGTTACGTCGAACTGCTTGCCGACTTCTTCCAGCGTGTGATCGGTATTCATGTTGATACCGAAACGCATACGTAGCACTTTGGCTTCGCGTGCGGTCAGGCCTGCTAACACTTCTGTTGTTGCATCTTGCAGGCTTTGTGATGTTGCAGAATCTACCGGAAGCGTAATGGTGTTGTCTTCGATAAAATCACCTAAGTGCGAATCTTCATCGTCCCCGATGGGGGTTTCCATGGAGATAGGTTCTTTGGCGATTTTCAGGACTTTACGTACTTTATCTTCTGGCATATCTAGGCGTTCGCCGAGTTCTTCAGGGGTTGGCTCTCGGCCCATTTCCTGAAGCATTTGGCGTGATACGCGATTCAGTTTGTTGATCGTTTCAATCATATGAACCGGAATACGAATGGTTCTGGCCTGGTCGGCAATCGAGCGGGTGATTGCTTGACGGATCCACCAGGTTGCGTAGGTTGAGAACTTATAACCGCGACGGTATTCAAATTTGTCGACGGCTTTCATCAGGCCGATGTTGCCTTCTTGAATCAGATCGAGGAACTGCAGGCCACGGTTGGTGTATTTTTTGGCGATGGAGATAACCAGACGTAAGTTGGCTTCGACCATTTCTTTTTTGGCGCGACGTGCGCGTGCTTCACCCAATGACATGCGGCGGTTGATGTCTTTGATATCAGAAATCGACAGGCTTGTATCATTCTCGATGCTGATGATCTTGCGCTGGATGCGCATAACGTCGTCAGCAACCATTTCCAATCCTGCTTTGTAGGATGGACCAGTTTTGATAATGCCTTCAATCCAGGTGAGGTTGGATTCATTATCAATAAAACTACCGATGAAAGCTTTACGTGGCATGCGAGCGCGTTTGATAACGAGATCCATGATCTGTTTTTCACAGGCACGGATAGCATTCAGCTGTTCACGTACTTTGCTGATCAGCGGATCGATAGTTTTGGGTGTAAGTTTGAAAAACTTGAACAGGTCACCCAGCTTGCTGAGTTCTGTTTTGGTTTTTTTGTCGTAACGACCGCCTTTTTCCATAGCTGCGTCAGCTTTTTCAAGCTGCTTGCGCAGGCTTTTAAAGCGCGCTGCCGCTTCTTCTGGATCCGGTCCTGAGGATGCTTCATCGTCATCATCATCGTCGTCGGATTGTTCGCTGAACCCTTGCGGTTTGGCTTCTGCAACTACTTCGGCAGGGTCAAGGTAGCCAATAAGGATGTCTTCCAGTCGAGCTTCTTCAGTTTCAATGCGGTCGTAAGCGGCGATAACTGTGCCGACGGTGCCAGGGTATGCTGCCAGTGCGTGCAGAAGATCCCGGGTGCCTTCTTCAATACGTTTGGCGATGGCGATTTCGCCTTCGCGGGTCAATAACTCAACAGTACCCATTTCGCGCATGTACATGCGAACTGGGTCGGTAGTGCGGCCGATATCGGTTTCAACAGCAGCAAGTGCGGCGGCGGCTTCAGCGGCGGCGATGTCATCGGTAGTAGAATCGCCTTCTTCCATCAGCACCTGATCTGCATCCGGTGCAGTTTCAACGACCTGAATGCCCATGTCGTTAATCATTTGGATGATATCTTCAACCTGATCCGGCTCAGAAATATCTTCCGGCAGGTGATCATTAACCTCAGAGTAGGTCAGATAGCCTTGCTCCTTACCTCGTGCGATAAGCTCTTTAATACGTGACTGTTGTTGTACTTTTTCCGGCATTTGAGTATCAACTTCGTTGAGGGATTAACAAGTTAGCCCGCCATTATAACACATGGATAAACTAGGCATCCATAACTAACCGGCTTGCCGACATATTGAGCATGTGGGGAGGCAAAAGTTTCTGGCCGAAAGCGTGATCGCTCAGGGTATCTTGATAATCGGTTGATTTACGCCTGTCAGATGTTGAATTTACAGAAAAACTTGATGTTTCATGGGTTTACGTAGGGAGGCGTACTACGACAGGTGACTTCTTAGACGCTACGGTCAAAGATTTTTAGCCAGTTGGCACGCTCTTCTGCGCTCATATCATTGAGCGTCAGTTTTGGATTTAGTTTCGTGTTTTCAATAATGGCGGCGGATTTCTCGCGTTGATATTGATCGTTGATACACTCGATCGCTTCGGTAAATTCTTGTATTAAGTGCTCATCTTCATCGCCGTGGTGTTCCAGTGCGAGTAACTGGCTGGTTAGGTCGGCGTTTTTCGCGAGGCTTTGGCCAATTAGGGTTGAGCTACTGGTGTCGGTATTGGCGCGTAATTGGCTAATCATGGTCAGTAATAGCTCAAGATCGGCGTGGTTTACATCGGATTCGGCAAAACTAAAGTCGCCAGGCAGCGCTTGAATTAATTGTGGATTCAGCAGGAGTAAGCTGGAAGCTACACGCACAGGGTTGCGGGTTACCCGGCGTTTGCTGACGGGCAATCGGCTACGAGATTTCGGCGCAGTATAGGCCGGTTTATTTGTATGTTTGTCTGAGTATTGATCGGGTGTGTGTTTTGGGGGGGCTGTTGGACGATCAATGGCCTCGAGGTCTTTGAGATCGTCGATTGGCAGACCGGTTTTCTCGCTGATACTGCGCAGCACGAGTTCGCGGTAGGTGCCTGGTGGCATCGATTTGATCGCCGGCATCAGTTGATTGATCAGCTGGGCTCTGTCGTCGGCTCGCCCCATATCCAAGTTGCGTGAGGCTTTGCTGAAGAGGTATTCAGAGAGCGTTTCACAGCGTTCTATCAGGTGTTCAAAGTGTGTGTTGCCATGTTTGCGTACCATGGTGTCTGGATCTTCACCATCGGGAAGAAACAGAAAGCGTGCCTGGCGGCCGGCTTGCATAAATGGCAGTACGGCATCCAGAGCGCGGTCGGCGGCTTTTTTGCCAGCGTCGTCGCCGTCGAAGCAAAAGACCACTTCTGAGGTGTGGCGGAAGACCTTTTCCATGTGTGTGGTGCCGGCTGCGGTGCCGAGTGTGGCAACGGCGCAACGTATGCCGTGCTGGGCAAGGCCGATAACATCCATATAGCCTTCGACCATGATCAGGCGCTGCAGGTGGCGATTGCTTTGGCGAGCTTGATATAGGCCGTACAGTTCGTGGTTTTTATGAAAAACCGGTGTCTCGGGAGAATTCAGGTACTTGGGTTTTTCGTCACCAAAAACGCGACCACCAAAGCCGATAGTTCGCCCGCGGTTGTCGCGAATGGGAAATATTAGGCGGTCACGAAAACGGTCGTAGCTGTCAGCAGCTTTGTCGCTACCTTCTTTTTCGATCAGCATGCCACCTTCAATGAGGTGCTCAAGGCGGGTGTCGTCTGTTGCTAGTGCTGTTTTTAGATTGCGCCAGCCTGGCGGTGCAAACCCAACCTCGAATTCTTTGCAGATTTCACCGTTGAGTCCGCGGTCTTTGAGGTATTCAACAACCTTTAGCTTTTCGCCGTGGTGCATTAGTTGCTGTTGATACCATTGGTTGGCTTGCTCGAGCAGGTCGTAAATCGAGTTTTTACTTTTGGTGTAGGTTTGTTGCTCGTCAGTGGGGGCGTCGCGCGGGATGTCGATATTCTGGGCTTTGGCCAGTTGCTCGATGGCTTCGATAAAGTCCAGTCGGTCGTATTCCATGACAAAACTGAGAGCATTGCCGCCAGCGCCACAGCCAAAACAGTAGTAGAACTGTTTGTCGGGGTTAACGCTGAAAGAAGGCGTTTTTTCGTCGTGGAATGGGCAGCAGGCGCTGTAGTTTCGCCCAGTTTTTTTCAGTTTTACGCGGCCGTCAATAAGCTCCACCAAGTCGGTGCGCTCAAGGAGGTTGTCGATAAAAGATTGGGGGATTCTGCCAGCCATGGGCACAGTATAACGCTTTGTTGAAGCTTATCGAGGGGCTTTGGGGCAGTTGATATTAGGCGTTGAGCTTGGCTTTAACAATACCACTGACAGCACCGGCATCTGCGCGACCCTGAATCTGTGGTTTGACAATTGCCATCACTTTACCCATGTCTTGCATGGATGCTGCACCACTATCGGTAATTGCCTGAGCAACGATCTGATCAATCTCGTCAGCCGTGAGCTGTGCAGGAAGGAAGCTTTGGATAACATCCAAATCGGCTTGTTCTTTTGCTGCGAGTTCATCACGACCAGCATCTTGAAACTGGGACATAGAATCACGACGCTGCTTAGACATTTTGTCTAAGACAACCAGAACACGTTCGTCATCAATCTCAATGCGTTCATCAACCTCAATGCGTTTGAATTCGGCTTGAATCATGCGAATGGTAGAGAGACGTTCTTTCTCTTTGGCTCGCATAGCCTCTTTCATGGCGGCTTTGATGGTATCTTTGATGATGCTCACGCAGTGTCTCCTGATGAGAGTAAAACATGCAAAAACGGCGCTTTGGTAAAAGCGACCGCCTGCAGTTTTCAGTTTTCTCAGTACTTGCCAAACGGTATCGCTAATAAGCACTGGATAGTATGAATAGAAACTATCCGTTTTTTATGCTGTTTGTGCTCGTATGGCGGGTACTGGGTGGATCGCTTTAACGATCCGTCGAAATCCGTTCGAAGCGCTAGCTTAGTACAGGCGCTGCATGCGACGGTTTTCGCGAGCCACTTTTTTCATGTGACGCTTAACAGCGGCTGCTGCTTTACGTTTACGTACAGAAGTCGGCTTCTCGTAAAACTCACGACGACGAACTTCCGCAAGGATACCTGCTTTTTCACAAGAACGTTTGAAGCGACGCAGTGCTACGTCAAATGGCTCACTTTCTTTGATCTTTACAGTTGGCATTCAAAAACCTTTTACTGTGTTGCTGTCTGGTTAAACAGGGCTTCGATTCAATTTTCTTTGCGTGAAATTTAGGCAAAACCCGACATATAGGGGCGCGAATTTTACACAGGAACCGACATGAGTGCAAAATTTTTATCGACTGATAATCAGAGATACCGAATCTATCGGGTGTCTGACTGACATACGGCTGTCATATTGGCGTATAATTCGCGTTTTTTACCGACGGATAATCCCTTATATGCGTGTTTTGGGTATCGAAACCTCCTGTGATGAAACCGGTGTTGCTATATATGACGACGCACAAGGTTTGATGGCAGAGCGACTCTATAGTCAGATTTCCTTGCACAAGGAGTATGGCGGTGTGGTGCCTGAATTGGCCTCGCGTGATCATGTGCGCAAGCTGCTGCCGCTGATTGATGAAGTGTTGAAGGATGCTAACTGCCAGCCATCTGATATTGACGGTATTGCCTATACGGCTGGGCCTGGTTTGATGGGGGCGTTGATGGTCGGAGCATCAACCGCGCAAAGTTTGTCGATGGTGTGGGGTATTCCGGCGGTGCCTGTGCATCATATGGAAGGCCATTTGTTGGCACCGTTATTGGAAGATCATCCGCCAGCGTTTCCGCTGGTGGCATTGCTGGTCTCTGGCGGGCATACCCAGCTAGTGTATGTCGAAACCATGGGCAGTTATCGGTTGTTGGGCGAATCGTTGGATGATGCTGCGGGTGAGGCCTTTGATAAAACCGCCAAAATGATGGGGTTGTCTTACCCAGGTGGCCCTGCGATTGCAGCCTTGGCGGCAAGTGGTGATGATGCGCGTTTTGACTTTCCGCGGCCGATGGTGAATCGCCCTGGGCTTGATTTCAGTTTTAGCGGGTTAAAGACCTTTACGTTGAATACGTTTGAGGGGCTAGACGGCAGCGCTTCGGATCAGGATAAAGCTGATATCGCAGCGTGTTTTCAGCGCGCAGTTGTTGAAACGCTGGCGATTAAATGCCGACGTGCTTTGAAAGAAACCCAGTGCAAACGTTTATTGATTGCAGGTGGTGTAAGTGCCAATACGGCATTGCGAGCGGTGTTGGAAAAAGAGGTCGGAAAGGTTAATGGCGAGTTGTTATATGCACGCCCGGCGTTGTGTACCGATAACGGAGCGATGATCGCCTATGCCGGTTTACAGCGGCTTAAAGCCGGCCAAACTGCTGAGCTGGATGTGCAGGTGCGCCCGCGCTGGCCACTTGATACATTGCCGACACTGGCTTGAACGGAGGTGATGAGTAATGGATAGAGTTACGATTCGACGTTTATCGGTAGATACCGTGATTGGTATTTACGATTGGGAAAAACAAATTCGCCAAACCGTTGTGTTGGACATCGATATGGCTTGGGATAATCGCCCGGCTGCTGCCAGTGACCATATTGATGATGCATTGGATTATTTTGCGGTTTCAAAACGGCTTCAAACATTTATCGAAAGTGGCCAGTTTGGTTTGATTGAAACCTTGGCTGAGCGCTGTGCCAGCATTATGTTGCAGGAATTCTCCGTACCTTGGGTGCGTATTGCTTTGGATAAGCCCGGTGCTGTGCCCGAGGCACAATCGGTGGGTGTTGTCATTGAGCGCGGCGTGATGCCTGGCGCTGAGATGTCTTCTGGAGGGCCCTGATGGCGACGGTTTTGCTTGGCATTGGAAGCAACGTTAACAGGGAAGAAAATATCGCATCGGGTTTACAGGCGCTGCGCGGTGAATTGGGTGCCTTTCGCTGTTCACCGGTGTACGAAAGTGCTGCAGTGGGGTTTGATGGCGACCCGTTTCTCAATTTGGTGATCCAAATAGACACGTCATTGGCAGTCGCGGAGTTACGTCATTATTTGCGGGCACTGGAAAATGATTTTGGGCGGGTACGTGCCTGCGACAAGTTCAGTTCTCGTACGCTGGATGTGGATATCCTCACGTATGATAATGCTGTAGGGGTGATTGACGGCGTATCGTTGCCGCGCGATGAGATTCTAACCAATGCGTTTGTGCTGAAGCCACTCGCAGATTTGGTTCCAGACGCTGTGCACCCTCAGGCTGGCAGATCATATG
Source organism: BD1-7 clade bacterium (assembly GCA_902705835.1). NCBI lineage: Bacteria > Pseudomonadati > Pseudomonadota > Gammaproteobacteria > Cellvibrionales > Spongiibacteraceae > BD1-7 clade bacterium. The sequence continues at coordinate 34,491 of CACSIN010000029.1, read as the reverse complement.
CGGTGCTTTGGGCAGATTACCCGAATCACTCGCAGTCGCTATGGTTGGCTGAGTTTCAAATATCCGATAGCGATTTTATTTAGCTCCTTCCCGCTATTGGGTAATGTCGAGCGAGCCCGTGGCGTTACGTGCTTTTGCCTTCTTCTCTTGCGTACTTATCTCGCGCTTTCTCGCAAACCTTGTGTGCCTCATCCATTGAGGTTTACGTTGCCGGCCAGTTTTCTTTAACCTCGCCGATAGCTCGGCTGCGCTCTCGCTCAATAGCTTCGCCAAGTGCTTTGCCTTCAAATCCCTGTTGCTGTAATTGGCGGGCGTCAATGCTATGGCAGGCAGCAAAGCAGGCGCGTAAATAATTGGCTTGTGGGTATGGGCGTTCTTCGAAGCCGAGTCGGCCTCGACTGTCGGCTTCACAGGCCATTAAAAATGCATCAACACGCTCAGGGTTACGAAACGCATCCAGTTTTTTTAGCAGTTTATGTATGGTTGCGGGCCGTAATTCAAATAGGCGATGGCTCAATAAGTGGTTTTCACAGACAACCTCGGCCAGCTGTTGGGCCTTTTTCGGTACTTTTAGCCGCTGACAAAGCGCTTTGACGAGCGGCTTGCCGGTATTTTCATGGCCGTGGTGTTTGGGTAGGAGGTTAGCTGGTGTGATGCCTTTGCCTAAGTCGTGCACCAAAGCGGCAAACCGAATGTCGATGTTGTCAGTTAACCGGCTGGCTTGCTGAAGTACCATCAGCGTATGGATGCCGGTATCAATCTCGGGATGATGGGTTTCGGTCTGCGGAACGCCAAACATTGCGTCGATTTCTGGGAACAGTATCTTTAGCGCTCCGCAGTCACGAAGCACTTGAATGTAGATATCTGGGTTAGCGGTACTCAGGGCTTTTTCGGTCTCGCGCCAGATGCGCTCAGGGCTGATGGCTAGCAACTCTTCTTCGGTGCTCATGGTCTGCATCAGCGTTTGGGTCTCTTTGGCGACGCTGAAGCCAAGGTGGTGAAAGCGGGCAGCAAAGCGTGCGACACGCAGAATGCGTAACGGGTCTTCGGCAAAAGCTTTTGAAACGTGGCGGAGCTTGCGTTGAGTGAGATCTTGCATGCCGTTATAGGGATCAAACAGCTCTCCGTCGGAACTCTCAGCCATTGCGTTAATGGTGAGGTCGCGGCGCTCGAGATCCTGCTCTAGCGTTACATCCGGTTGAAAATAACAGTCAAACCCGGTGTAGCCGATGCCCATCTTTCGCTCGATACGTGCGAGGGCATATTCTTCTTTGGTTTTTGGGTGTAAAAAAACAGGAAAGTCTTTGCCGACAGCCTGATAACCTTGATCGATCATGGCTTGTGGTGTGGCACCAACGACGATCCAATCACTGTCTTTGATATCGAGACCAAGTGCTTTATCGCGAACAGCGCCGCCTACCAGATAGGTTTCCATGGTGATTGCCAATGATGTTGTTTATCAGATGTTTTAAGCCGTTGCCAAATGCAGAAATCAGCAGTTGCAGCTGAACATAGCTTGGTCGTCCAGTCGCATTAGCGTCAGTTGCCCGCCCCACACGCAGCCGGTATCCATTGCAAACACATCGGGCCCTTGGCTGTCGCCTTGTAACGCCGCCCAGTGACCGAAGATGATGCGTTGGCCGGCAGCTTTTCTATTTTCAAATGCGTACCAAGGCGATGTGCCCGGGGCGGCATCTTCGGGGCCGTTTTTGTTCGAGAGATCCAGTGTGCTGTCAGCGTGGCAGAAACGCATGCGTGTCAGGTAGTTGGTAATGCAGCGAAGCCGGTCTTGACCACTCAAATCATCGTGCCAAAGATCGGGCTTGTTGCCGTACATCTCGCGAAAATAATTCAGGTAGTCTGGCCCTTGGATCACTGCTTCGACTTCTTTTGCCCGTGCTCTGGCTTGCTTAATGCTCCAGATCGGCGGGATGCCAGCGTGCACCAGTGTGTAGTCGTATTCATGGTGTACTAGAGGTTGGTGGCGCAGCCAAGTGAGTAAGTTTTCACAATCGTCGGCTTCCAGAATCTCTTTAAGTGTATCTGACCGTTTCAGTTTTGCGCCGCCGTAAGCGACCGCTAATAGATGCAAGTCGTGATTGCCGAGGACGGCCACGCAAGCATCTCCCAGAGATTTTACAAATCGCAGGGTCTCTAGCGATTGAGGCCCACGGTTGACGAGATCGCCTGCACACCAGAGGGTGTCTTGGATGGGGTCAAATTTAACCCGCTCAAGCAGGCACAGCAAGGGATCTAGGCAGCCTTGCAGGTCGCCGACGGCATAAGTCGCCATTAGTGGAGGCTGGCCGGGTTGGCGAGTGTGAAGGGAGGAATCGGTGCTTTGATGACATCGCCCAAATCGCTAACAAAGTCGTAGTAGCCTTCCATGATGCCTGCTGGGGTATCCAGAATAACCCCGGAGGTGTATTGAAAGGATTGGCCTTCTTCTAATCGGGGTTGTTGGCCGACGACGCCTTCGCCGTTAACTTCCTGCACTTTTTCATCGGCGTCGGTAATATGCCAGTAACGTGAGACCAGTTTTATCGGCATCGGGCTGTGGTTGGTGATGCGGATATTGTATGCAAACACATAACGCGACTGGTCGAGTTCAGATTCGTTCTCGAGGTACTGGGTTTCGACTTCGATTTCGATATCTGCTTGGGGTTCTGACATGGTAATACATCCACTTCGTCAAAGGAGGCTTGCGTCATTAAACGATGCAATTTGATTGCTCAGCTTAACATAGTCTTCGACGCTGAGCTGCTCTGGCCGTAGTGTCAGATCTTGGGTTAATTGTTCAAGTTGCTCAGCCGATAATAGCTGCTTCAAGTTGTTGCGCAGGGTTTTGCGGCGTTGGGCAAAAGAGATTTTGACCACTTTCTCCAAAAGCACCGGATTCTCGGCTTCTACTGAGAGCTTCCGCGGAGCGAGTCTAACGATTGCAGACATTACTTTCGGTGGCGGGTTAAATGCGCCCGGTGGCACATGAAATAGCTTATCAACTTGGCAGTAATATTGGGCAATGACGCTTAGCCTGCCGTAATTTTTGTTTCCGGGTGCTGCTGCTAGGCGCTCAATCACTTCCAGTTGCAGCATGAAATGCATATCGGCAATGCGTTCTTTATAGGCAAGCAGATGAAACAGCAGCGGCGTCGAAATGTTGTACGGTAGGTTGCCGACTACACGCAGTGGGCGGTCATCGGTCATTAATGTGGTGAAATCAAACTTCAGTGCATCAGCTTCATGGAGGGTTAAGCCCCGTGGTTCGAGCCCTGCACGCAAAAACGGATATAGGTCACGATCCAGTTCGACGGCATGGAGCTGGTTGAGTTTATCCAACAATGGCGTTGTCAGAGCCGCTTGCCCGGGGCCAATTTCGACCATCAGGTCATCAGCTTTGGGGTTAATGGCGGCAACAAGACGGCTAATGATGCGGTCGTCGTGAAGGAAGTTCTGGCCAAACCGCTTGCGCGGTTGATGTCCGGTATTTTTCATCGGTTCAGGGAGTATCCGGCTGCGGTCGTTGTGGGGCGATCAGTTGTTGCTGGCGTTGGCTGTTTGTTCGGCCATCAAGCCGGCGATTTGCATTGCAGTATTGAGGCTGCCCGGGTCAATATTCCCGGTGCCCGCAAGATCAAGGGCGGTGCCGTGATCTACGGATGTTCGAACAATCGGTAAACCCAGCGTGATGTTTGCTGCCTCGCCAAAGCCTTGGGATTTTAACACGGGTAGGCCTTGATCGTGATACATGGCGAGCACAGCATCGGCATTTTCGAGGTACTTGGGGGTAAACAGGGTGTCTGCGGGCAGTGGCCCGATAATGTTAATGCCTTCTGTCTGCAGTTTTTCCAGTGTCGGATTGATAATTCGCAGCTCTTCATCCCCCAAATGGCCATTTTCACCGGCATGGGGGTTCAAGCCTGCGACCAGAATACGTGGCTGTTGAATGCCAAAAAAACGCTGCAGATCCGTGTTCAGGATATGACTTACCTGAGTCAGAGTCGATTCAGTGATGGCGTCAGCAACATCGCGTAGCGGCAGGTGGGTTGTTACCAGCGCAACCCGCAATGATGGGGTTGCCAACATCATTACGACTTTGGGGGTGTTGGTGCTGTCTGCGAGGTATTCGGTGTGGCCGCTGAAAGGAATACCGGCATCATTAAGGACAGATTTTTGTACCGGGGCCGTGACCATGGCGTCGAATAGGCCGGTTTGGCAACCTTGAATGGCACCATCAAGAATGTTTAACACGTAGCGGGCGTTGTCTTTATTCAGTTGCCCTGGGGTAGTTGTGTTGCAGCCGCTGATTGGCAGAATTTTTATGGTGCCGGCAGCAGCGGGCTCGGGTGGCGTTTCTGCTAGGTCGGTGAGGGTCAGGATCTGCCAATTCAGTTGAATTGACAAAGTCTCTGCGCGTTGTTGCAGCAGATCTGGGCACCCCAACACAATGACTTCGTACGGGTGATTGTGTTGGGCTTGCATGATGGCGAGATCCGGGCCAATGCCGGCCGGTTCGCCGCTGGTTAGTGCCAGCCGTTGACTCCCCATGTGTTATTTCACTTCTACAAATGCTTCATCACGGATTTTCAGAAGCCAGTTATCAAGCTCCTGAGCGAATTTACGTTCATAGAGCGTCTGATAGGCCTGATTTTGGCGGCTTTCTTCGGTCATGTTATGGACGCGTTCGCCCATTTTTTCCATGATGTGCCAGCCGAATTCACTCTTAAATGGCTGGCTGATCTCATTATCTTTAAGACGTGCCAGCGTTTCTTCAAACTCTGGTACAAACTGACCCGGCATACTCCATCCTAAGTCACCGCCTTGCATCGCAGAGCCAGGGTCTTCGGAATATTCTTTGGCCAGTAGTGTAAAATCGCCACCCTGCTGTAAGCGGTTGTGGATATCATCGATGGCTCGTTTGGCTTGTCGGTCGGTGCGCACTTCAGACAGTTTAATGAGAATATGCCGTGCGTGGTTCTGATGCACCATTTGTGCTTTACCGGTAACTTCATCGATAACCACGATATGCCAGCCACCACCTGAGCGAATGGGTGCGGAGAAGTCGCCTTTGTCGCCGTTCATGACCATATCTCGAAACATACTTGGGATATCTTCTTCGGTACGTAAACCAAGGTCGCCATTGGAAATTTGGAATCCGTTGATGGTTTTGCCGCCGGTATAATCGGTGAATGTGGATAGTCCGTTACGCAGGCTCTGGGCGATATTAGCCAGGGTTTTTTCAGCTTTGGCATCAACTTCTGCGGGTTGTGGTTGCGGTAAGCTGAGCATGACATGGCTAATTTTATAGCGCGTTGTCATACGGTCTTTACCCTCGATCGAACTCAGGTATTCCCTCACTTCTTTCTCAGTGACTTGAATGCGACTACGCAGATTGCCTTGTTGTACTTGCTGTATGGTCAGTTCGTTGCGCACTTGCTCACGCATATCGCTGAAGGATTCGCCACGGGCTTCCAGATCGGTAACCATGCCTTGCAAGGTGGTGCCGTTGCGCTCGGCGATATTTGCCATAGTTTGGGTCAGGCGGTCTTCGGATATATGAACACCGGCACGTTGTGCCATCTGTAGCTGCAATTCGTCAAGGATCAGGCGATCCAACACTTGTTGATGAAGTTGCGCTTCTGGCGGCTCAGGCTGACCCGACATTTCGAAATTTTTTCGAATGACCGTTATTTTCTGATCAAATTCCGATTGTGTAACCACGCCGTTATCAACAATGGCGAGGATCTTGTCCATGGGTTCATAGTCAGCGTGGCATTGCAGGCTAACTAGCCCGGCACCCAGAAAAGCGGTGCACAGCAGTGTTTTCAGTTTTTTATGCATCACGGTTTTGGATAACCTTGTATTTTCTCGGCAAACAGACGCGATATTGTACTTGTTATAGCGCCTAGGCCTTTGAGTTCGAATTCGATAAACCAGCGGGTATTAAACTCGGCATTGAAGAAATCTTCTACCGAGCGCTCATCCGATGTGTCACGTTCTCGCTGATAGGCGAAGGTAACACTGGCACAACAGCCTTCATATTTAATTCCGACGATATGTTCAATATTCTCCCTGTGCGCGAGGTCGAAGTGCCATAGCGCAATAGCAGACCAATCGCGTGCCACGGGCATAATAATCGATACATTGGTCTCGCTGATGGAGCTGTTATAGAGGCGTTCATTGTTATCGTACAATCGCGGAAGCCCGAATCGGTAACGATAACCAACATTAACAATACTGATGTCGTCGTCGGTTTTAAGCCATTGGTAGGTTAATGCGCCGGTTTGAATGCGGTTGTTAAAGGGGTCGTAGGTGATATCAAAGCGCAGAGAATTAACGTCATCAATGTACCAGTTGGCTTGCGCGGCGATGTCGGATGCGCTGTTGTAGTAACGGCGCTCAATTTGTTCATTAGCCAGCCTGTTGCGCTCGATTTGAGCTGGCGTAAGCGTAAGTTCATCGGTGCTTTTTGTGGGGAGAAATTCTCGTGATTGAGGTCTTAGCGCAACACGGCGATCTTCAAAGTAAAAGATTTGACCGATACCAATATCTGCAATGGCTCTGCCATCATTGATACCGAGCCACTGTGTATCCAGAGCTAGTGTCATTTGATTGGCGTCACCAATACGATCGTAACTGGAGAAACGCTCACCGCGGAACAGTTGCTGATAGTTGAAGAACAACTCTGTGGTATCGAAATCAGGTAAATGATCTTGATCCTGATACGCCGCATAGTAATAAAAGAGACGAGGGTTCAGCGTCTGGATATGTGTCTCTCGTTCGGCTTCAAGAAATACGGTATTGTCGAGGCTGAAGGTGGGCACACTGATATGCGCTTTACCTGTTGTCTGTATATCCTCGTATCTTCGAAATTCTGGCCGGTCAGGATCGTTAATATCCTTATTATCTGAAAAGCGGAAGTCTGTACGTTTGTAGATAAATTGCGGATTGATTTCGACTTCTTGCCAAGCTAACGGGAAGCCAAGACCGGGTGCTAAGTGACTACGAATGGCATCGACGTCGTTGGTGTGTTCGAAATATACCGCCTGGCCGAGGAAAATAGGTTCAAGTTCGAACGGGCCGTGGGTGCTGATATATTCGGTGTCGATACGAGGCAGTTGTTTATATTCTTCGATCAGTTCTCGATCAGTAATAATGTCATTATCACCGAGAGTGACACGTTCTCGCAAAGGTTGGTAGTCAACGGCTTCAACATCGAATTGCCAATTGATGGAGTCGTAGCTAATACGCCCAGTACGCTTGATGTTACGCGTTTTCTGAATATCTAAGCCGCGATCACCCCAATCTCGTAGAAAATAGATATCGCTGACACGCGCGTAATTGATGTAACTGCTCCAGTTTTCATCAAAGTTGCCTTGTTCGAGTAGGCTGTAAATCCAGCGATTTCGGTCAATGTGTGGGCTTTCTGACGCATTCATTCGGTCAATACGTCGATCGTCAACAATATAGGAGCCGTTAAGTTGCCATTCACTCCAACTGTTAAGGTAGCGAGACTCTGCGCTATGCAGCAAACCGTGCTCGGTGTTGAAACGCGGAGACAGGGTTACATCGAAATTCGGTGCGATGTTGAGGTAGTAGGGCACTTGAAGATCAAAGCCTTCATCGCCTGAAATTGATATGGCTGGGTACAGGAAGCCGGTTTTGCGTTTATCCGATAACGGGAAGTCCATATAGGGTATGTAAAAAACCGGCACATCTTTAATGCGAATAATACTATTAAAGGCTTTGCCCCACTCGGTCTCCTGATTCAGTTGAATCTCACTGGCATCAATTTTCCAGGTTTCCTTTTTCTTCGGAGGGCAAGTCGACAGCGACGCATCATGCAGATAAATTAGATCGTTATCACCGCCATCATATTCCATCTTTTTGGCATCGCCCTGAAGGTCAAACCGATAGAAAACGTAACGGGCATCATCGATCTTGCCATCGCCGAGTTCATTGGTGAAAGATGCTTCTGCCGCACGAATAAAGGCTTCTGAATTTCGTATTTGTACATTGCCCTTTAACGTGGCTTCAGACGTTGTTGGGTTGTAAATCATCGCGTCGCAACTAAGTTGCAGTGGGCCACGATAGAGTTCGGCATCGCCGCTGAGCTGGTAGCTACCATCCGGGTTCTGTTGTACGGCATCCGCACTGATATAGCTTTTAGCATCTTTGACAGGTAAGTCTTGCTGCGGATTCGGATTGGGAGGTATTACGTAGCTGCCACCACAAGGGTTGTCGGCATTAGGGTCGTCGACCCAGTCTAAGTGTTCGGCGCTCTGACGCGCTTTTTCCATAGCCTCGTGAAACACCTTTTGGTCGGCAACCAGCTTGGGTGCTTTTTTTTCAATCACAGGTTTTGGGCAAAGGGGGGATTGGGCCAGCACGGAGGACGTGCAGCACATCAACAACAATGGTGCAAAGCGACAAAACTGCTTGGGCATTAGGGGTGGCGCGTGATTAAATTAAGTTCTTATATCGTTTATGGATTAAAGAAAGCTAAGGTGCTCGTTAGTGTGTGGTGAAGCACTTTCGAGAAGTCGCATTTTAATGCTGATTTGCTTGTCTTTTATATCCCGTATTCTGCCGTAACTATAGCATGAGCCATGAGAAATTAGTTCTACCACTCGGGGCTTTTATTAATAAAAGTTTTATCGCATTTAACTGCCAGGCTCTATGAATTCAACTGATAACGAGTATCGGGTGCTGCAATCTTGGGTTGCAGACCAACTTCATACAGACATTACCCACCTTCATTGGCAACCCTTGCCGGGTGATGCGAGCTTTCGGCGCTATTTCAGGTGCAACGTTAATGAGCAGGCTTATATTGTCGCTTTAGCACCGCCGGAGACCGAAAAAAATACAGAGTTTGTTGCTGTTGCTGAGTTATTGGCGGCGGGAAACATTGCGGCGCCTAAGGTTTTTGCAGTGGATTTAGAGTACGGGTATTTATTGCAGTCGGATCTCGGGCACACCTTACTAGCTGATGTGCTGGACGATGATTCTGCTGATCACTGGTATCGGGAGGCAATGGCTGTGTTGTTGGATTGCCAGCACTTGCCGGAAGCCGACGTTGCCAAACTGGGCGCGTACGACAGAGACGCGTTAGCATTGGAGTTGTCATACTTTCGTGTCTGGTTCGTCGAGGCTCTACTTGGTTATGACGTTAGTGATGACGAATCGGCAATGCTGGATGAAATGTTTGACTGGGTGCTCACCAATAATCTATCGCAACCGACGGGATTTGTGCATCGAGACTATCACAGCCGTAATATCATGGTTGTTGAATCGGGTCTTGCGGTTATTGATTTTCAGGATGCCCTCAGTGGGCCTGTAACATACGATTTGGTTTCGCTGCTGCGCGATTGTTATGTGCAGTGGCCGGCTGCAAAAGTTGATGTGTGGGTGGCGGACTTCTATCGTCAACTGGCCGCGCGCGCGCCGGAGAAAATGGCAAACGTTACGTTAGCAGCGTTCAAAACCCATTTGGATCTGATGGGGCTGCAGCGACACATTAAGGTGCTTGGCGTCTTCGCTCGCTTAGCTATTCGTGACAATAAAACCGGTTATCTCGATGACTTACCCTTGGTGATTCATTACGTTCGCTCAGTTGTGAGTGATTATCCTCAGGCAGCAGAATTCTTAGCATGGTTTGATCAGGCTCTGTTGCCGTTGGCTAAGCAGCAAGACTGGGGCGCAGCACTATGAAGGTGATGTTGCTGGCGGCCGGCTTTGGTAAACGTATGATGCCACTCACTGCGACTTGCCCAAAGCCGTTATTGACTGTAGCGGGCAAGCCCCTTATCGAATACAGCATCGATAGGTTAACCGACGCTGGTTTTAATGAATTTGTGATTAACCATGCGTATCTGGGCGAACAAATCGTGCACACGTTGGGAGATGGCAGCCGTTGGGGAGCATCGATTGCCTACTCTGCCGAAGGCGAACCCCTCGAAACTGCGGGCGGTATGACCCATGCTGCGGGTTTGTTGGGGCAGGAGCCTTTCGCGGTCGTCAATGGCGATATCTGGTGTGATTTTGATTTTCGTCGATTGGTGGCACACAAATTGTCCGGCTTGGTACATTTGGTCTTGGTGGCAAACCCCGAGCACAATCCCGAGGGTGATTTTGATCTCGACAGCAATGGCCTAATCACCAATGCCAAGACCAAGACCAATGCCGAGAGTGAGCGATTGACCTATTCGGGCATTGCGATTATTGACCCGGCTTTGTTTGAACGTTTTGGTGTGATCGATGGTCCCTTAGGGCCGCTACTGCGCCAAGCTTGTGACGCTGGGTTGGTAACCGGCGAACTTCATGCAGGCCAGTGGCAAGATATCGGTACGCCGGAACGTTTGGAGGCGCTTAATCGGGCGCATCAACAAGGCGTTTAAAATAGGCTACAATAGCGGCCCCTGATATTGCTTACCGCCGCCCTGAAGGTCCCCTTATGCAAGATTTCAAGATCGCTCCATCTATTTTGTCAGCTGATTTCGCACGTCTTGGTGAAGAAGTCGACAATGTTCTGGCTGCAGGAGCAGACATTGTGCATTTTGATGTGATGGACAATCACTATGTGCCGAACCTCACTATTGGCCCAATGGTTTGTAAGGCTCTGCGCGATTATGGCGTTACCGCGCCGATTGACGTGCATCTAATGGTAAGTCCGGTTGATGATCTGATTAAACAGTTTGCTGATGCTGGCGCGACTTATATTACCTTTCACCCGGAAGCGTCACTGCATGTTGATCGTTCACTGCAGCTCATTCGTGATGCCGGTTGTAAAGCAGGTTTAGTGTTTAATCCTGCTGCTGGATTGGATGCTGCTAAATACGTCCTGGATAAGCTGGATATGATTCTGTTGATGTCGGTCAATCCGGGATTTGGCGGTCAGTCGTTTATTCCCAATACGCTGGAAAAACTCAAAGAAGCACGTGCTTTGATCGATAACAATCAGCTGGATTGCCGATTGGAGATCGACGGCGGCGTTAAAGTCGACAATATTGCTGAAATCGCTGCGGCGGGTGCAGATACATTTGTTGCAGGCTCTGCGATTTTCAATCAACCGGATTATAAAGCGGTGATTGATAAGATGCGTGAGCAATTGGCTGGGGTATAGGGAGTACAGTTCCGTGGTAGAATTACAGTTGCTACGCTCGTTATTTGATGGTGAGTTACCAGCTGCGGTGTTTTTTGATCTCGATGGCACCCTAGTTGATAGTGTTCCCGATCTGACGCAGGCCGTGGATGCCATGTTGGTGGCAATGGACTTTGCGGCTGCTGGTGAGAACAAGGTGCGTGGCTGGGTCGGCAACGGTGCACTCAAACTGGTTGAGCGCGCAATGGTTGATGCACGGGGCAGTGTGCCTACGGATGAATGTCTGAGCCGCGCTCATCAAGTGTTTCTTGAGTGTTATGGTGCAGGTGGCCATGATCAATCGCGTCTTTATGCGGGTGTTACCGCGTGTTTAGAGGCATTGCGGGTACATCAAATTCCTTTGGCGATTATTACCAATAAACCCGGGCAGTTTACGCCGCGGGTTCTTGAAAAGCTGAAAATCGACGAATATTTCGATCTAGTGTTATCGGGTGATACTTTTACTCAGAAAAAACCAGATCCGTTGCCGCTGGTTCGAGCTGCTGAAATGTTGTCGGTAAACTTGTCGGATTGTTTGATGGTCGGCGATTCACGCAATGACATTGATGCGGCTAAAAATGCCGGCATTCGATCAACGTGTGTGACCTATGGCTACAACTATGGTGAGCCAGTTTCTGAGCTGGCTGCCAATGCCACTGTAGACTCGTTAGAAGAGCTCATCTAGCTGTGTTACGGTCTTTCGGGGATTTGTGGCAATAAAAAAGGCAGCGATGGAACAGCTGCCTTATTTCCTTTTTATTGTGATGTATCAGAGACTATCTGCTGAGTCGTGAAAATATACATTACGTCAACAAATGCCAGTTACCTACGAAGAATGAGGCGAAGATCAGGCTTCCTGCGAGCATTTGTATTATTATTTTAGCGGTCTCTTTGTCGCTTCGTTCTTCAATTTCAAGCATCCAGTTTTTCATGGCGTTTACTCCTTGGTTGAAGAATTCAATTTCATATTACAAAGTGTAATTAGAAAAGGCTTTCTAATTCCTCGGAAAGTTGCGAAATTGTCATGAGTCAGTCCGGTGAGCACTGATTCAACCGTGAAGAGGCGCGTTTTGGGGGTTCCATTTATCATCAATTTGCCTACAATATCCCCAAGCTATTTATCTTGTTAATCCGAGGCCTAGTGTGAAATACCTCTCGACCATCTCTGCATTGACCTTCCGTTGGCGCGTCTGACGCCACCTTCGTATTTCACGCGCGTCTATTTTGGTGTTTTCACTGAGCTTGCTTCTCTACGATGTCTTCACAGAATCGACGCAACTATCTATTTTGTGCTAACGCTTGATGATCACTGATTTTATTCATCAGGGCGTTGTAAGGATTTCTCATGCAATTACACGAATTTGAACGCTTGGCGGCGCAGGGTTTCAATCGCATTCCTGTGGTTCGTCAAGTACTTGCTGATGTTGATACGCCTGTCAGCAGTTATATGAAACTGGCGAATGGGCCCTATTCCTACCTGCTCGAAGCTGTCGAAGGCGGAGAGAAACGCGGTCGCTATTCGATGATTGGGTTGCCGTGTTCACGTGTTATCAAGGTCTTCGGCCACGACGTGGTTGAGGAGATTGATGGCGTTGAAGTTAAGCGCGAAACCGTTGATGACCCTTTGGCTTATATTGATGCCGTAAAAGATGAGTTTCGGGTTGCACCGATTGATGAAGTGTCGGGTTTTTCTGGCGGATTGGTCGGCTATTTTGCTTACGACACCGTGCGTTATGCCGAAAAGCGTCTGGCGGATTCAACACCCCCATCTCAAATTGGCTGCGCTGACATCGTTCTGATGGTGTCTGAAAAAATCATGGTGTTTGATAACTTAGCTGGAACGCTAAGCTTGGTCATTCTTGCCGACCCAAATCAGGAAAACGCTCTAGACAGTGCGCGGTCCGCGTTGGATGACTTGTATACGCAGTTGCGTACAGCCACTTTTGATCTGCCTGAACTGAATATCGGTGCGCTCAAGCAAGATTCGACGTCTTTGGAAGCGTCGTTTGACTCCTCATTTGGTCAGGCCGCCTATGAAAAAGCCGTTGATGATATCAAAGAGTACATTTTAGCCGGCGACTGCATGCAAGTGGTGATTTCACAGCGTCTATCACGACCGTTCAACGGCGATCCGTTGAGCCTATACCGTGCTTTACGGTTAGTGAATCCATCGCCTTATATGTACTTTATGAATTTGGGAGATACCCACGTTGTGGGATCGTCGCCTGAGATTTTGGCACGTATGGTTGATCGCAAACTGGTGGTTCGGCCGTTAGCGGGTACCCGCCGCCGAGGTCATACCGAAGCAGAAGATCTGGCGCTAGAAAAAGAGCTGTTGGCCGACCCCAAAGAGGTTGCTGAACATTTGATGCTGATCGATCTGGGGCGTAACGATATTGGTCGTGTCGCTAAAACCGGTTCGGTTAACGTAACTGAACAGATGGACGTTGAGCGCTACTCGCATGTTATGCATATCGTTTCTAACGTTGAGGGTGATGCGAAGGATGATCTGACAGCACTCGGGTTGTTACGCTCTGCTTTACCGGCAGGCACATTGAGTGGCGCGCCGAAGGTGCGAGCGATGGAAATTATCGATGAATTCGAGCCGATCAAACGTGAAGTGTTTGGTGGTGCTGTGGGGTATATCTCCTGGGATGGCAATATGGATGTTGCGATTGCCATCCGCACTGCGGTTATCAAAGATGGTCAGTTGCATGTTCAGGCTGGCGCAGGTGTTGTCGCGGATTCTGTTCCCGCGTTGGAATGGAAAGAAACCATGAACAAAGCGCGTGCCGTTATAAAAGCTGTTGCCATGGTAGAGGAGGCCTGATCATGCTGGTAATGATTGATAATTACGATTCATTTACATACAACGTTGTTCAATACTTGGGCGAGCTTAAGGCGGATGTCCGGGTATTTCGTAACGACGAAATTACGGTGGCCGAGATTGAGGCCATGAACCCGGATCGTCTGGTGGTTTCTCCGGGGCCATGTACGCCGAACGAGGCAGGTATCTCGATGGAAGCCATTCGCTATTTTGCCGGCAAATTGCCGATTCTTGGCATTTGCCTCGGGCATCAGAGTATTGGTCAGGTGTTTGGCGGCGATATTGTGCGTGCCAAAGAAGTAATGCATGGCAAGACGTCACCGATATACCATACCGGTGTGGGTATATTTGAAGGCTTACCGAACCCGTATCAGGCAACGCGTTACCACTCGCTGGTCATTGATCAGGCAACACTGCCAGATTGTTTGGAAGTGACAGCCTGGACTCAGACCATCGACGGCGAGCGAGACGAAATCATGGGCGTACGCCACAAAACGCTGCCTATCGAAGGTGTGCAATATCATCCGGAATCCATTCTGACTGAACATGGACATGACTTGTTGCAGAATTTTTTGCAACAGTCAGTCTGATATTCAGGCGGGCATTGAACATTAGGAATCATTGAGTCAATAACAATGAAGATTCAACACGCGATTAACCAGGTTCTGAATCATCAGAACCTGACGTCTCAAGAAATGCATGATGCCATGCAAGAAATCATGACTGGCCAAGCCACCGATGCGCAAATTGGTGGTTTTTTGGCGGCACTGCGAATGAAAGGCGAATCTGTCGAAGAGATTGCCGCCGCTGCAGGTGTTATGCGGAGTCTTTCGGCTAAGGTGGACGTTGCCGGCGAAACGCTGGATATCGTTGGAACCGGTGGAGATGGCGCGAGTATTTTTAATGTTTCTACGGCTTCCGCATTTATCGCGGCGGCCGCAGGCGCATGCGTGGCTAAACACGGCAATCGTTCTGTGACCAGTACGTCAGGCAGCGCAGATCTGTTGATCGCCGCTGGTGCGGATCTGGATATTTCACCACAACAGGTCGCCAAAACCATCGAAGCAACCGGCGTTGGTTTTATGTTTGCGGTTAAGCATCATGGGGCCATGAAACATGCAATCGGACCGCGTCGTGAACTAGCAGCGCGCACAATTTTTAATATTTTAGGACCGTTAACGAACCCCGCGGGCAGCCGCCATCTTGTTGTTGGCGTATTTGACGGCAAGTTGGTCGAACCGTTGGCGCAAGTGTTACGAAAGCTGGGTGCTAAGCATGTGTTAGTGGTTCATGCAGATGACGGGCTGGATGAGTTCAGTATTGCGACGACATCCACCGTTGCCGAGTTGAAAGACGATAAAATCACGACTTATACAGTAGCACCAGAAGATTTTGGCCTCGAACGTGGAGCGCTGGAAGAACTCAGAGTTGACAGTGCTGAAGCGAGCCTTGCTTTGGTTAAGGATGCCCTTGGTGGCATTGAGTCGACCGCATCACGGATGTTGGCGTTGAATGCTGGCGCTGCAATTTATGCTGCCGATGTGACCTGTACTTTAGCGCAAGGTGTCGAAATGGCGCAGGATGTAATGGCTTCAGGGCAAGCGAAAGAGAAGTTTAACGAATTCATTCAGTTTACTCGTGGCTTGGGTGCCGCCGAGTAACTGAACAGTGCTGAGAAGGTTTGTCAGATGTTAGAAAATACCGAGTTAAACACGAAAACACCGGATGTGCTCGTTAAAATCCTCAGTCGCAAACGTGAAGAAATCGCCGAACGCAGTGCGGTTACCAGTATTGATGATTTAAAACAGCAAGCCGCTTTGCAAACTGCACCCAGAGGGTTTGTTGAAGCAATGAATGCAAAGGTCGCGGCTGGAAAATCCGCAGTTATCGCCGAAATTAAGAAAGCCTCTCCGAGTAAAGGGGTTATTCGCGAGGATTTTGACCCGGTAATGATCGCCAAAAGTTATGCCGAAGCCGGTGCCGCTTGTTTGTCGGTACTGACGGATCGTGATTACTTTAAAGGTCATGAAGACTATTTGAAAGCAGCTCGTGCCGCGTGTGATATACCGGTGATTCGCAAAGATTTTATCATTGACCCTTATCAGGTTTATGAAGCTCGGGCGATTGGTGCAGATTGCATCTTGTTGATTGTTGCTGCGTTTATCGAACAAACTGATTTGTTGAAAAGCCTGTATGACCTTTCGCAATCCTTAGGTATGGACGTACTGGTTGAAGTACATAATGCGGAAGAGTTAGAGATTGCGCTGCAATTGGATCTGCCCATGGTAGGCATTAATAACCGCAACTTGCACAATTTTGCGACCAGTTTGAACAACACATATCAGCTGTTGGATAGTATTGCAGATGACGTTTTGGTGGTTACTGAAAGCGGCATTCATTCACGCGAGGATGTTGCAGCCATGCGCGAACATCAGGTGAATGCGTTTCTGGTGGGTGAGGCGTTTATGCGAGTACCGATTCCAGGCGATGAACTGACGGCGTTATTTGACTGATGCTTGAGTGTTGATGGTTGTAGTGATCACCTAGCGATTTGAATTTTACTACTGGGTGAATTGAATCGCCATCGTTATAAAAAAGGCAGCCGAATTAGGCTGCCTTTTTTATTTGTCGAATAACCAGCGTGTTAAGACGTGGTGATCAAGCTTTTCAGATTGCTCATCAACGCTTCGCACTCTTCTTCGGTGCCAACCGTAATGCGAATATACTCGCTGATGCGTGGTTTGTTGAAATAACGCACGATGATTTTTTTATCGCGCAGCTTTTCACCGAGCAGTTGAGCGTTGTGTTCTGGGTGATGCGCAAATACAAAGTTCGCTGCTGATGGTATTACGCTAAAGCCTAGCGCTTGCAGCTCATGGGTTAATTTTTCTCGACTGGCGATAATCTTGTCGCGGGTCATTTCAAACCACGCCGTGTCTTTAATCGCTGCAACAGAGCCTTTAATCGCAAGTCGATCAATCGGGTAGGAGTTAAAACTGTTTTTGACCCGTTCGAGTCCGTCAATCAAGTCAGCATTACCCATAGCAAAGCCAACTCTGAGGCCGGCGAGTGAACGAGATTTAGACAGTGTTTGTATCACCAGTAAGTTGTCATAATCATTGATCAGGCTCACCGCGGATTCGCCACCAAAATCGATGTAGGCTTCATCTACCATCACCACTGTATCAGGGTTTGCGTCGAGAATTTGTTTGATGCAATCCAGTGGGAGCAGCAAGCCGGTCGGGGCATTTGGATTCGGGAAGATAATCCCGCCGCTATCGACTTCGTAGTCTGCCGGGTTAATCGCGAACTCAGCATTCAGCGGTATTGTTTGGGGTGTGATGCTGTACAGTTGGCAGTAGACGGGGTAGAAGCTGTAGGTGATATCCGGGTAAAGCAACGGTTTTGCCGGGTTGATCAACGCCTGAAAAGCATGCGCCAGGACTTCATCTGATCCATTGCCAACAAAAACTTGCTCAGGAGAAAGCTTGTAGTATTCGGCCACCGCAGCTTTGATTTCGCTACTTTCTGGATCCGGATAAAGACGCAGAGAGGCACCCATTTCAGCCTGCATGGCTTCCAAGGCGGCCGGGGAAGGCGGGTAAGGGTTTTCGTTGGTATTGAGCTTGATCAGGTTGCTGACCTTAGGCTGTTCGCCCGGTACATAAGGCTCAAGCTGGCTGACCAGTGGGCTCCAGAAACGGCTCATAGGAATATCCCGTTAATACAAAAATGTCGATTATATCAGATTGGCGTCTGCCGATTTACAGCAAACTGAAATCCAACACCAAAGATTTATTGCGAATAGACACGGATTCGAGTGTCGATTTGGCCATTTTTTCCTGCAAGGTTTTGTCTTTTAGCGTGTAGATTGGCACAGATTTCAGCCACTGTTTCAGCGCTTGATTCAATGTTAGGCGCACTGCATCAACCTGATCTGGGTTCATCTCTGCAACATGGAGAGCAATTATGTCAGGATCTTCGAGATAAAAAGATGTTGAGTCGGTTTTGTAAACCGGTTTACCGGTAATCGTCAAACTACCCTTGCCGGAATAACTGCCGAGCAGGTTCATATCGACGTTGCCACTGAGCTGCAATTTCTGTGTGTCATCAAACAAATGAATCACTGGGTCGGTAATGGTGACTTGGATTAGCGGATGCTCAAATTTGAGTGTTTGTTTGTTCAGTTGTTCTTGCAGCTCTGCTTGTGTAAACGCTTTTTCGAAGGCGTGTGATGGAGTGCTGAGAAACATCAGGCAGCTCAGTAAGGCGGCCCAGATAGGCATCAGTCGCGCTATTTGTGTTGAGTGATTTTTCATCGTTATATTTCCCTTAGACGGTAGCAATGAGTTGATGTTATCGGTGATTCCTCAGCGATATCTACAATCAACCCGATTTCTGACAACAAAGTATTGGTTGGGTTCTTATACAGGCATTGGCGAAATGTGTTGAAGTCGAGGTTCTGCAGCTCATCAGTTTTAAATTGTGACCCATGTTGCAAACCGAATACCTGATATAAACCTTCTAACGTAAAATGCCAACTATTGTCACTATCGAGATAAGTAACATCGTCGATTTGCTGCGCGCCTATTTGCTTTACGATAGTTTGGGGCTGTTGGGCGAGTGTTGACAGCATACCGAGAATCGCATGATGCAGGTCAGGTATCTGTGAATTCATGACTGTTTTTGTCCGTTTTACCTGTTATGTTATTGCGATGTCTCGTGATAATTAGAAGCCTGAGTATTGTTGCTATAAAGAAGCACATCGATAGCGTTCGTACAGCAAAGCGATATAAAGGCAATTGAACGATAAGTCACTGCAGAACCAACGACGATTTTATCATCGATTTCTGCGTTATACCGATAGCATGGAGGTATCTTACCTGATGAAACAGCGTTTACTGGCAGTTTTTGCAATCTTGACGTTAGCGGCCTGTTCTAGCCAGCCTCAACAGTCAAATCAGACGGCGCAGCAATTATTACCTGCAGCCCTGACCAACTATACCGTTATTGTTATGGATAACGGCGTTATATCACTTGAGCCGGGTATGAAGTTTGCGTGGAAAGACCCTATGGCGGTTGTGGGTGTGCCGGAATCTGAAGAGCAGGCCGTTTCTAAACGTATGCAAGAAACTATCGAAAAAGAAATCGAAAGCCATGGGTATGGTTTTACCGACAACCTATCGCAGGCACCTTATTCTTTGGTGTCGGTAGCGATCTTGGACGAAGCAACCTCAGACGCTGACCTGGACGACTTTACATTGGCTTTTGGACTGGATCCTGGCCTGCCTACGCCGACCGCTCAATACGGTAAAGGATCTTTGGTAGTTGGTGTATTTGATACACAGTTTGGGTCACTGGTATGGCGTGGTGCGGTGCAGGTCTTCACTGATCACACACTTCCGGCTGACGTTAAGCAGCAGCGTGCTGCAAATGCGGTTCGCGCATTGTTGAAAGAGCTTTTCTCTAAACGTGCAGGCGCACAATCAAGCAAGCAATAGATCAATGAGACGCTGAGCCGGGGGGATCTCCGGCCGCAGCTTTATTAGCCAAATACGGGCTAGTTTACTGGGGTTAATTAGGCGTTCTCATGGGTCGGCAGGGCACCGTAAATGGCGTCTTGGCCATGACTGGTTTCCAGCGCTTTCCGCAAACTGACTTTTAATCCCTTGACGACCAAACCATAGGACATATCGACCATACGTTCGATTTCACCACTGGGGACTGTGCCGTCCAAAATTACCGTGTTCCAGTGTTGTTTGTTCATATGGTAGCCCGGAATGACAGACTCAAATACATCCCTCAGCATGATGGCTTCTTGTGGATCACATTTGAGGTTCATGGTAGCGGGCTCACCGTCTTTAGGCTGAGCTAACGTCGCGAACATCTTACCTTTAATCTTCATGACCGAAACGTCTTTTCCAAATGGAAAGTCTTCTCGTGTTTCCGGTTTTTCATTCAGATATTGGTGAGCTTCCTGATAGTTCATTAAGCACTCCTTTGCGCCTGAGGCGCGCTTTTTCAAGCACTGTGGGCAGTTGGTTGGGCGGGAACTGCACTGTGTTTTGTGCGCGATGCGTACAAAATTATCCCGTCCTCTGGGCTGCCTTCTGATTGTTTACTGTTCTATTTAATCACTATGAGGGCAAGAAAACTACGCCCATTTGAGTTAGATGTCTTGGGATAGATCAACAAAACCAAGTTGTCGCCAAGCTTCGTAGGCAACAAGCGCCACGCTGTTGGATAGATTCAGGCTGCGGCTGTTGGCTGTCATTGGGATGGTTATCAGCGTATTAACGGCTGGATGTTGCCGTTTATCGTCAGGTAAGCCGCGAGATTCAGGGCCAAACAAAAGAATATCGCCATCTTCAAATGTAATGTCACTGTATGGGGTTGTGCCCTTGGTGGATAGTGCGAACAGGCGTTGTCCGGTTGTTGCCTGTAAAAAGTGTTCAAAGTCTCGATGACGTCGGACGTGCGCAAATTCATGGTAGTCAAGGCCTGCACGGCGCAGGCGTTTATCGTCCCAAGTAAACCCGAGCGGCTCGATCAGGTGGAGTTGTGCGCCCATGTTAGCGCACAGGCGGATAATGTTACCGGTATTGGGCGGAATTTCAGGTTCGTATAAAGCGATATGTAACATAAATTAAATCAGGTAAGGAATTAGTGCCTTACGTTCTTTTGGGTAGTCAGTGAACTTGTCATGATACCAGCGATGGTTGCTGATAGCCCGCGGTAGAAGGTTGGCTAGAGTGATACAGAAAAATGCCAAGCCGGGCAGCGACCAGCAAGCAATGGCGAATCCGCTCCATTGGATTAACTCTCCCAGGTAGTTCGGGCATGACACCATTTTATAGGCGCCACCGTAAGGAATTTTGTAGCCGGTTTCTCCCGGTTTTCGGAGGTTGATCAAAATCCGATCTGACTGTTTGGTGAGAATAAACCCGCCAATAAACAAGATAATACCAATGATAAAACGTGGATCCCATAACCAGCTGATCTGGTATAGGTGATCAGCATATTCGCCTAGGTACCAACCATTGATAAAGCCGTTTGCAGCATTCAGCGGTACGCCAAATGCCAAGATACCGAGTCGAAATCCGGCCCCAGGCTTCGAGCGAAGTGTGAATGGGTAGATAAATGTTCGATGGAAGTAGTGGCCCTCGAATAAAACAAATAACATCAGTGGAACTGGGTTCAGCCAATTGCTGCCATCGAAGAAAAAGAGCAGAAAAGCAAAAAATACTGGGCCTTCAAGAATAATCCACGAGGGTCTGACGGGAATATTCGGTCCCCACCATTTGCTGGTTTCCTCGCCGTCTTGTCTGCCGTAGGGCGCGTCAAAAAAGAACAAGGTGACGAACATCATCGCCGTAAATGCAAAAACACCTAGGGTGATGATATGTAAAGACTCATTGTCAAAGCCTAACATCCGTAGTCCTTCAAAATATTATTTTTGTTATATCGATTGTAACTGAGTTCTATATCAGGCGTGAATTAATTCGTGGCAGTTGGGAGCGACGCGATTTATTGAGGCAGACAGAAATTGTTCGAGGAATGTTGTTTAAGTAGCGTGATTGACATGGTTATTGACGATTGCATGAAGGTTCGAACGAATGGGCATTAAAAAGGGGTCATAAAGACCCCGAAATGAAATACAAGAACAACGACTTTGGACCGCGCACAACAACCAATGTTGCTGTGTTGCCCGAAAGTATAGCCGCCCCTTTTGGCCTATATAGTTTAATTATTCCTAACCAGATTTTTTCAGAGACGCTTGAGCTATTAACGCGATATTTTCAGATCGATTGGTTTTTTAAGCGCAGTGCATTGCTGATGACTGAGACCGAGCTAAAGCTCATTGCAGCAGCGGCAATCATGGGTGACAGTAACCAGCCTGTTAGTGGGTAGAAAACACCCGCAGCGACGGTAATTCCGACTGCATTGTAGATAAACGCAAAAAACAGGTTTTCACGAATATTCCGCATGGTTCTGCGACCAAGGTTCATGCATTTGACGATGCCGTCTAGGTCGCCTTTCACCAAGGTCACCGATGCTGACTCGATTGCCACGTCAGTACCATCGCCCATCGCGATACCGATGTCTGCAGAGGCCAGCGCAGGTGCGTCGTTAATGCCATCGCCTGCCATGGCGACCATATGTTTGCCATCCTGATAGCCTTTGACCAGGTTGGCCTTGTCTTGTGGAAGTACTTCAGCATGGAATTCATCGATATCCAGTGATTTTGCGACAAACTCTGCTGTTTTCTGGTTGTCGCCGGTGAGCATTACAACTTTAACGCCCGCTTGGTGAAGTGCTTCGATCGCTGTGGCTGCTGATGTTTTGACTGGATCATTGATAACTATGTAGCCCAGTGGGTTGTGCGTGTCACTGATATAGATCACACCGCTTCCTTGATTCAGAAAAGGGGATGCTCCTTCGCTGAGCGTGTCGACATCGATGCTCTGATTGCGTAAATAATCCAAGTTTCCGATCAGTAGTGTTCGGTTTTCGACCTTCCCGGTTACGCCTCGGCCGGTTTCAGAGGTAAATTCGCTGACATCAGGTAGCGACAGCCCCAATGATTGGGCATGTGACACGACTGCTTGGGCCAAGGGGTGCTCGCTGGCTTTTTCTAAACCCGCGGTTAGTCTCAGGAGTTCGTCAGCTGGGGTGTCGCCAACACTTTCGATATGCTGAACCGCGGGAGAACCCATCGTCAGTGTACCGGTTTTGTCGACAACCAAAATTTTGAGGTTTTCAAGTCGTTCAATGACTTCAGCATTTTTAATGAGAATGCCGTGTAAGGCCCCCTTTCCAGTGGCCACCATGATGGATATCGGTGTCGCAAGGCCGAGCGCGCAGGGGCATGCAATGATCAATACACTAACAGCCGCAACCACTGCATGTGCGATACGAGGTTCCGGACCGACCACTGACCAAACGGCACCGGCGACGACAGCGATCAGAATAACGGCAGGAACAAAGTATCCGGATACTGTATCGGCCAGCTTTTGAATGGGGGCTCGTGATCGTTGCGCCTCGCTAATCATAGTGACGATTTTCGACAACAGTGTGTCGCTACCGACTTTGCGTGCGCGCATCAGTAGTGCCCCGCTGGTGTTTAATGTTGCACCTATTAGGGGGTCGCCATTGTGTTTGGCGACAGCAGTTGGCTCCCCTGTGACCATCGACTCATCGACATAGCTATGACCGTCTGTAACGACACCATCGACGGGGATTTTGGTGCCGGGGCGAATACGTAAAATATCGCCGACGATCACATCGTCAATCGGTACGGATTGCTCTAGTCCGTTCTTATCAATGCGAATCGCTGTATCTGGCGACATGCCGACTAACATTTCGATAGCCGAGTTGGTTTTTGATCGTGCCCGTAGCTCGAGTACTTGCCCTAACAAAATGAGAACAACGATGGTGCCAGCAGCCTCGAAGTAGACGTGAACGAGCCCATGCGGCGTTTGCATGCTGGGCGGAAATAATCCCGGTAATAACAAAGCTACAACGCTGTATAGCCACGCAGCCATGACGCCAACTGAGATCAGCGAGAACATGTTTAAGTGGGTCGTTTTGAACGACTCGTAGCCACGTTCTAAAAAAGGTTGACCGCACCAAAACACTACAGGGGTGGCTAGGGCAAACTGTATCCATTGTGCGATGGGTAGAGAAAAAAGCCGATCAATAACGGCGGGTGCCATATCTGTCGTCATTGATAGCAATAGCAGGGGAATCCCCAGGGCTAGGCCGGCCAAGAAGCGTTTTTCCATGTCGTGCAATTCTGAGTCGTCACTACTGCCTGGGGCTTGCGGGCTAAGAGGTTCCAGCGCCATGCCGCACTTCGGGCAAATACCAGGGCCGATTTGTAATACTTCCGGATGCATCGGACAGGTGTATTCCACCTTTATGTCGTCGTCAGTGGGTGTAGCGAGATTTGGGTTGAGAAATCTTTCGGGATCATCAGAAAAAGTGTTTTGGCATTTCTCAGAGCAGAAGTAAAAGCGTTTCTGTTGGTAAACGAACTGATGAGTTGACGTGTTAGAGACCTGCATTCCGCAAACAGGGTCACAATTCTCAGACTTATCGGTAGGGGTCATAGTTGAACCTGAACTTTTTGGTTAATCGGTGGCTCATATCAATAAGAGATCACATAACTATAGAAGAGTTCTGTCTTTTCGAAGTACGGAGCCAGGAAATGCTCAAGATCGGTCAGGATGACGTGTTGGCTTAGTTGTAGTGGTTAGATCGATATCCCTAATTGTTATTAACAGTTGGTTTTAATATGTAATTAACTCATCAATCTTCGGTAAATGCGGCGATTTTAGTGCGAAAATGCGCTAAAAAGCGGAAATTGCAGCAATTTTTTTGCGCGTCAGGTTATGTACCATATACTGGAGATCAGGGATTGCGCTACGACATGGTATAACGTTGATTCAACGTTTTTGTCAGAGCGTTTGAAGTTAATTGCTACTCCGAGAGGTGGAACTTTGAGCGTTAAATTGATCGACAACGATGCCTTCTATGGTTATCGAGTCAGGCGTACGGTCGACGGTAAACTTTATCAAGAGTACTTATCGTTGAAAAAAGCGGGCAAACGCATGGGTCCTACACAGCAAAAACGTGTAGAGCGCATCGCTAACAAACGCGATGCAGAGCTTGAAGAAGCCCAACGCAAAGCGAAAGACAGCCGTAAAGCGGAACGTTGTTTTCATACCGATGGTACTGTTAAAGGCATCAGCTTTCTTAAGAAGAAAGAAAAAAGCGGCAATTTGACGCCGATTTTTCAGGTTGGTATCGCTTCTGAGATTGAGAACAAAATCGTCTGTACTAGTTTCTCGGTTAATGCTCATGGGCTGGAAGGCGCATGGTTCAAAGCGGTTGAGGCCTACACTCACCACAAAAGCATTCGCAAAAACACGAAGCTATATCGTCAGATCAAAGCCGCAATGCCGGAAGTTGATTTGTCTGATGTGGAGGCGGCCGCGAAAAAAGTTGCTGAGCGTAAAGCAAAAGCGGCTTCAACTCGCAAGAAAGCGACCACAAAAGCTGCGACTAAAGCGAAGCCTAAAGCTAAAACGGCAGCGAAAAAAGTCGTTAAAAAGCCTGTAGCTAAAAAAGCTGCGCCGAAAAAGGCTGCGGTAAAAGCTAAAACTGCAGTGGCTAAGAAAAAGCCAGCGGCTAAAAAAGTGACTGCCAAAAAAGCAGTGGCGAAGAAAAAGCCCGCAGCGAAAAAAGCGACAGCACGTAAGCCTGCAGCTAAAGCCAAGGTAAAGGTGAAAGCAGCATCTCGAGCGCCTAAAACTGCAGTGAAGCGCAAGCCGGCAGCGAAAACTGCGCGTAAGACGACGTCAAAACGCAAAAAATAGCAGTGGTTTGTTATTGAGCGTATGTTGTTGTGCATCGAACGTGGCGGGGTAGTATCTGCGGGTGTTAAGACGTTGCAGATACACGTGTTTCTGATTTACTCGGTTGGCATTGGTACGTGCTTAGATTGTTTCTAGGTGAAGCCGGCTGTTTGAGTGTCATCTCATTGATACACTTCTTGTTTTTCTCATTAACTTCATCCCTGATTCGGGCGTAGCTGTGTTATTGGCTTCGTCCGTTTTCACCTGCTCGCAAATTTTTATGTCTGTATCGATACGATAAACCCTAACGACAATTCATGTCGTTATTCATTTTTCATCAAGGCTTACAAGTGGTTACGGATATTGACTCTGTGAATATGGGGAGCATAAAAAAACCCCGGCGTGCGGGGCTTTTTTAATAACGATAATAATCTTGGTAAAGATTACTTCGCGTCTTCGTAAGCTTTTGCAGACTTCATGATTTCAGCACGAGCTTCTTCAGCGCCTGCCCAACCATCAATTTTAACCCACTTGCCAGCTTCCAGATCTTTGTAGTTTTCGAAGAAATGTTCAATCTGTTGGATCAGCAATGCAGGTAAGTCAGAAGGCTCTTTAACGTCACGGTACAAAACGCTCAGCTTGTCGTGAGGAACAGCGATCAATTTAGCGTCTTGGCCAGCTTCATCAGACATGTTCAGGATGCCGATTGGACGTGAACGGATGACTGAACCAGGAACGACTGGGTAAGGTGTTACAACCAATACGTCGAGTGCATCGCCATCGTCAGACAAGGTTTCTGGGATGTAACCGTAGTTCGCAGGGTAGAACATAGGGGTTGCCATGAAACGGTCAACCATCAGCGCATCGTAGTCTTTTTCGATTTCGTATTTGATTGGGCTGCTGTTCGCAGGGATTTCAATCGCAACGAAGATGTCGTTTGGCAAGTCTTTGCCAGCTGGAATCTGGTTGTAGCTCATTTTGCTTCCTTAAGGTATGTGCATTGTCTTGAAAGACAGTTTGGAATCGTTGCGCATTATAAACACCCCGATTCGAAATGGCACATGTCACAGGGCATGCGCCGAAATACTTATTTGATCGCGAAATCGTCGTCTAGCTTCTTCTCAACAAAAACTTTTTTCAGGCTAGCGTACTGCGGCAGGCCGTTTTTGTAGGGAGGGTAATCTTCACCGGCGATTAACGGGGCGAAGTACTTGTATGCAGCTTCAGTAATGTGGAAGCCATCTTCGGTGATGTAATCGCGAGGCATCATTTCTTCAACGTTAGCGACTTCACTTAACGGTGCTTCACCAATATGCCAGCGGTATTCTTCGCCTTCTTCGCGCACGATACAAGGCATGATGGCTGTTTTACCTTCCATTGCTTTGTGTACGGCCGCTTCACCAACGGCGTAGGCATGCTCAACATCGGTTGCTGAAGCAATATGACGAGCGGCACGCTGCAGATAATCAGCAACTGCCCAGTGATACTTATAACCCAGCTCGTCTTTAATCATGGTGGCTAGTGTTGGGGCAACACCGCCTAACTGGGTGTGGCCAAACGCGTCTTTATTGCCGGCATCTGCCAGGAATCGACCGTCTTCATAACGTGTGCCTTCAGAAGCCACAACAACACAAAAGCCGTGTTCTTTAACACATTCATCAACGCGCGCCATAAAGCGGGCTTTATCAAATGCGATTTCAGGGAACAAAATAATGTGTGGTGGTTGTCCGGCAGCCTCAGATGCCAAACCCGCAGCACCAGCAATCCATCCAGCGTGGCGNCCCATCACTTCGAGTACAAATACCTTGGTCGATGTTTCACACATTGAGGCAACGTCGAGACCGGCTTCGCGGGTTGATACCGCAATATATTTGGCGACTGAGCCAAAGCCGGGGCTGTTATCAGTGAACGGCAGATCATTGTCGACGGTTTTCGGAACATGGATCGCCTGAATCGGATAACCCATGGTTTCAGATAGCTGAGAGACCTTCAGGCATGTATCTGCAGAGTCGCCGCCGCCGTTATAAAAGAAATAACCAATGTCATGTGCCTTGAATACTTCGATGAGACGCTCATACTCAGCTTTATTGGCTTCAAGGCTTTTCAGTTTGTAGCGGCATGAACCGAAAGCACCTGATGGGGTATGGCGCAGTGCTGCAATGGTGGCATCATCTTCTGCATAAGTGTCGATGAGCTCTTCGCGCAGTGCGCCGAGAATACCGTTGTTGCCCGCATAGACGGTTCCGATCTGATCATATTGCTTAGCCGTTTGAATAACACCGCAGGCGGACGCATTGATAACAGACGTTACGCCACCGGATTGGGCGTAAAAGGCATTCTTTTTGGTCACTAGGTAGCGCTCCATGGAATTTTGGGGGCGAATGATACTGAAAAATGCCGCGAGTCGCTATCAGCCTTGATGAAAATTCAGACAAACCGTATGCGACACCGAAGAACGTAGCCTGTTTGGCGCGGTTACAGGCTACTTTTGCGTTCGTCAGCATGATAGTGTTGGCGTGCTTGGGGAAGAGAAGAACAACGATGCACATATATATTTTGGGAATCTGTGGCACTTTTATGGGCAGCTTGGCTATTTTGGCCAGGGAGATGGGTTATCAGGTCAGCGGTTGTGATGCCAATGTGTATCCGCCGATGAGCACCCAGCTTGAAGATGCCGGTATTCATCTGGATCAGGGCTTTGATGTTTGCCATCTCGACTGCGAGCCTGATTTAGTGATCGTCGGTAATGCCATGAGCCGCGGCAACCCGCTAGTTGAGCGTGTGTTAAATGAAGGGATGTCGTATACCTCTGGTCCGCAGTTTCTGCATGATTACGTTATTCGGGATAAATGGGTGTTGGCCGTTGCAGGTACACACGGCAAAACAACCACCGCGAGTATGTTGGCTTGGATTTTGGAATATGCCGGCATGAAGCCCGGCTTTTTGATTGGTGGCGTGGTTCAGAATTTCCCATTCTCTGCGCGCTTGGGCGATAGTGTGTTTTTTGTTGTCGAAGCGGATGAATACGACACTGCCTTTTTTGATAAGCGCAGTAAATTTGTGCATTACCAGCCACGTACCTTGATTCTTAATAACCTGGAGTTTGATCATGCGGATATCTTTGATGATCTGGAGGCGATAGAACGTCAGTTTCATCATTTGCTGCGAATTGTCCCGGCGAATGGCCGCGTAATTGTTAACGCAGCGGAGTCGGCGCTTGCAGATGTGATCGATCGCGGCTTGTGGTCAGAGAAAGCCAGCTTTCAAGCTAACCAGCCGGCTGATTGGCAAGCGGCATCGATCCAGTCGGCAGGGCGGTGTTTTGATGTCTGCCCGCAAATTGGGCCCTCTGCAGGCAAACGGTTTACATTGTCATGGCCGCTTAGTGGCGAGCACAACGTTAACAATGCGTTAGCCGCTATTGCTGCGGCTGAACACGTTGGCGTAGAGGCGCACATCGCTGTCGAAGCATTGAGCCAGTTTGGTGGTGTTAAGCGGCGCATGGAGCATCTTGCCACTATCGGTGACATTGCCGTGTACGATGATTTTGCGCATCATCCGACGGCCATTAAAACCACACTTGCAGGCGTTGATCGTGGTGAAGGTCGACTGATTGCGGTGATAGAACCCCGTTCAAATACTATGCGTATGGGTATTCATGCTGAAACGCTTGAAAACTCTGCCGCAGCAGCGGATAAAACCTTCTGGTTTATGGCCGGTGACTATGATTGGGCGCTCAGCGATACGGCTGATAGTTATAACGATCTGGATATATTATTGGCAAGCATTGCCGATTACGCAGCACCGGGAGACCAAATTGTGATTATGAGCAATGGTGGATTTGGCGGGCTGCATCAGAAATTACAGCAGTTGCTGATGAAGAAATATCCACAGGAGGCGACTGATGCAAGCTAAAGAACTTATCGTTGCGATTAGT
The DNA here is from genome assembly GCA_902705835.1 of BD1-7 clade bacterium. Classification (NCBI taxonomy): domain Bacteria; kingdom Pseudomonadati; phylum Pseudomonadota; class Gammaproteobacteria; order Cellvibrionales; family Spongiibacteraceae; species BD1-7 clade bacterium. The sequence continues at coordinate 5,227 of CACSIN010000029.1, read as the reverse complement.
GGCGCTTCCGGATTTGGTTATGCATTGCGGCTGGTTGAATGTTTGCTCGGCGCTGGTGTTCGAGTTCATCTTTTAGTCTCTGATGCAGCACGTGAAGTTTCTCGATTAGAAATGGATTGGCCGTTGCCAGAAGGTCATGAGCCATTAAAGCAAGCCTTGGTCGAGCGGCTGGCGTTAAATGAGTCGCACGCCCAGAATCTGTGCTTGTATGACAAACGAGACTGGACATCCCCCGTGGCATCCGGCTCGGCGCCTATCGACGGTATGATTATCTGCCCGTGCAGTACCGGTACATTAGCTGCCGTTGCTAACGGAATGAGTACAAACTTGATCGAACGGGCGGCGACCGTGTGTTTGAAAGAACACCGCCGAATGGTCATCGTACCGCGCGAAACACCGGTTTCGGCAATTCAGCTGGAGCACATGCATAAGCTGGCGCAATTGGGCGTCCGTGTTTTACCAGCAAGCCCGGGTTTTTATCATAAACCTGAATCTGTTGACGATCTGATCGATTTTATCGTGGCGCGTATACTTCAGCAGGTCGATTTACCACAAGATTTAATCAAGCCCTGGGGTAGCCAGCATTCATGAGTGTGTCGTTGTATGAGCGCTTGATGCGTTACCCCGGCTGGCTGTTGATCGCCATCCTTGTTGTTACCAGTATTCTGGCGAGTCGTATTCCGCAGTTGCAGATTGATGCCTCCAGTGACTCCCTAGTGTTGCAGGGGGATCACTCCTTGGCAGTGTATCGCGAGGTTGCCAAGCGTTACGACAGTAGTGATTTTTTGATGTTGGCAATCACGCCTGACAACGGCCTATATGCGCAAGACACACTCGACTTCATGCGATCGCTGACGGATCAACTGGCAGCGTTGCAAGGCGTAAAAAGTGTGATTAGTTATCTCAACGTGCCTTTGCTGTATAGCCCGAAAGTTAACTTATCGAGTTTCAGCGATGATCTGCATTATCTCGGTGAGCCTGACACCGATACCACGCTAGCGCGTAAAGAATTTCTTGAGAGCCCGATCTATAAAACGTTGCTAACCAGTGCCGATGAACGTACCACCGCGGTCGTGATCAATTTGGATCGCCCCGATCAATTGATTCAATTGCGGAACGAGCGTGACGCCTTGATGGCAGATTCAACCGCAAACGCTGCTCAGCGTAAATCGGCTATGGCGGCTTATGAAAAAGCACTACAGCAGCGCACAGCAGAAGAAGAACGTCTTGTTGCTGATGTTCGGTCGCTGGCGAGTCAATATCGTACACATGGCGCCATTTTTGTTGGCGGTGTACCGATGATTGTTAGTGATATGCTGCGTTTCGTGCGCATGGATATGGTGGTGTTTGGCTCTGCCATCATGCTGTTTATTATTGTGACGCTAGCGTTGATTTTCCGAAAAATGCGCTGGGTCGTCTTACCGCTGCTGAGCTGTGGGCTGACGTGTATCGCGATGCTGGGGAGCTTGGCGTGGTTGCAGATCAAGCTAACCGTCGTGTCGGCGAACTTTGTTGCCTTACTGTTGATTATATCCCTATCAATTACGCTGCATTTGGTTGTGCGATTTATTGAAGAAGAAAAACGCAATGCAGACTTGCCCCAGCGTGAGCTGGTATTGCGGGCCATGGGGTCGATGATCAAACCCTGTACGTACACCACCCTGACAACTATGGTCGCGTTTTTGTCATTGGTGGTTTCTGATATTAAACCGATTGTGGATTTCGGTTGGATGATGACCGTTGCGGTTGCGTTAGCGTTATCCATGGGCTTCTTTGTTTTGCCGGCTGGCTTGTTGTTACTGCGTAAACCTGAAGTTGAAGAAGCACGAGATACCGCAACATCCGGTTTTACCCGTGCAATGGCGGGCTGGAGTTATCGGCATCGAACATCCGTTTTAGTGGGTAGCTTGGGCTTGCTGGTATTCAGTATTGCCGGTGTTATGCAGTTGAAAGTCGAAAACCGGTTTATTGATTATTTTCACCCGAGTACTGAAATCTATCAGGGTATGTTAACGGTTGACCAGCAATTGGGCGGTACCCTGCCGTTGACGATCGTAATCGATCATGTAGCGCAAGCGACGACACCGCACTCAGCTGTAGACGATGCTTATGGCAACGATGCCTCCAGTGATGCTGCAAGTGATGACGATTTTTTTGGCGATGATGCCTTCAGCGAAGATTTTGTCAGTGATGAAGTTGCGACACCGTATGATCTGAGTTATTGGTTCTCTCGAGCAGGCCTTGAAGATATTCAGCGCATCCATCAGTTTATCGACGCACAGCCAGATACAGGCAAAGTGCTGTCGTTGGCGACTCTGGCTGAGGTTGTTCGGGATATTTCCGGAGGCAATGTTGATGATATTCAGTTGGCTATTGTTAAAAAGAATCTCGATGGCGATATCAAAAAAACACTGGTAAGCCCTTATCTCAGTGAGGATGGCACACAAACTCGGATATCTGTACGCGTCAGAGAAACTTCAGAATCGCTCGATCGTGGCGGCTTGCTGAATAGTATCGATCGATTTCTACAGGACGACATGGGCTACCAGCCCGATCAATACGAAATTACAGGCATGATGGTATTATATAACAATATGCTGCAGAGCCTTTATCGGTCACAAATTTTGACGCTCGGGGCTGTTTTTATTGCCATTATGCTGATGTTTGCGTTGTTGTTTCGTTCGCTCAAAGTATCGCTGTTGGCAATATTGCCCAACATTCTGGCGGCCTTGTTGGTGCTGGGTGGGATGGGGTGGATAGGTATCCCTTTGGATATTATGACCATCACGATTGCTGCAATTACGGTTGGCATCGGCGTTGATGACACCATTCATTATATTCACCGCTTTAAACATGAGTTGGCGAAAGATGGCGATTATGTTCAGTCCATGTATCGCTGTCATGGCAGCGTTGGTCTGGCGATGACCTACACATCATTGACCATTATCGTCGGCTTCTCCATTCTGGCGTTATCGAATTTTACACCGAGCATCTATTTTGGTTTGTTAACCAGCACAGCGATGTTCGCAGCGTTGCTTGGCGCGTTATTACTGTTGCCGCAACTGCTGCTGTTCTTTAAGCCTTTTGGAGCGGATCGTGGAGTGTCGTGAAGGTTGTGGTGCATGTTGCATAGCACCATCGATTAAAGCGCCCTACCTAGGTATGCCCGATGGTAAAAAGGCCGGTGAACCCTGCGTTCATTTGGATGAGCAGATGCGGTGTTTGATCTTTGAGGATCCGCGTCGGCCCACATGTTGTGCGGCGTTTCAGGCAGAAGAATGGCTATGTAGTGACAGCCGTCACATTGCTTTGGAAAATATAACGGAACTTGAACAGGCAAGTTGTGGTCGAAGAACTTAAACACTGCGAGCGAAGTTGGTACTTACCTTTTATTACAAAAAACAAACCGCTCAAAAACTACGACCATAACAACAACGAAATTTAGCTGATCACACGCAAACTATAAATTTAACATTAGCGATAGCAAGCGGCCAAATAGGTTGTAAATCAAGTATATAGTGCATCGAGACTGCTTTATCGATGGCCTGTTAATAACTAGAAAAACGTTTTGACGACGTGTTCACAGATACCCCATAACCAGAACCACAAAGTGCAATCTCTGAGCCGCTTGTCAAAATTTAGCCTACAAACCGGCGAGTAAAGATTGAGTTTTAAATTAATGAATTGTTATATTGATGGTAATTAACACAATAATAATGTGTGGTTGTCGTCAATGAACACTGAATGTGCTTCATTATCCAGCTGATTCAGGCTGTTAGGCGCACCCAACTAATAGGATAACAATAATGACAGCGATTAAGAGCCAACGCACCGGAGAGAACAAAACTCGCCGTGCTTTTACACCTCAACGACTTATCATGGGCACACTCGCCTCATCTGCGATTCTGCTTGCCGGTTGTGGCGGCGGCAGTAGCGGTGGCGGTGGCAGCCTGCCAGATCAAATTACCATTGGTTACCCTGATACGGGTCAAGCGGTCACCCGTGAAGCGAATGACAACTTCTCATTTACGCTGGATGCATCTGATGTGCGTTTGAGTGCGGTCACCTTGAACGGCGTGTCAGTGAAGCACTTGTTTACCAAACAGAGCGACGATAGCTACCAGGCTAACTTTGCGGCGATTCGCGGCTTTTTAATCGATGGCGAAACCAACACCCTGCGTATTACGGCATCAAACTCCAGCCCTAATACCGTGAGCTTTACCGCAGATATCGCATCACCGAATGTGATTATTACCAATGTATCAACGGAGACTGGACTGCCTGAGGAAGGCAGTAATGCATCAGTTCAGGGTGTAACGCGTAAAACCGGTTTGCAGACAGTCACCGTTGGCGGCACCAGCCTTAGTGTAACGGCGAGTCAATTTTCCGGTCAGATTGGCGTTCCTGCTGATCTATCAACAGCAGCGACAGAAGCGGATTACACCTTTACCGCTAACTTTGCCGGTGGCGTATCTTCCACAACGGATATGATTGCTCACGGCCGCCCGATTGCTAGCGCTTTGGCGTTACAAATCAATAACGGTGCTTATGGCCCGATTACTGACTGGCTGCAAGACTTGTTCATCGCTCAGCTGGGTGAGGGCGATAGTTCTGATTTGATTGATCCGATTACCGATAGGCAGTTNTGTGAGATTCTTTTAAATGCAGACNCTGCAATACCTGCTGCTTGTAGCGTTACGTTCGACATNGCTGCCGACACTGTAAAACCCGTTGTTGAAGTTATGGCAGTGAACCCCGCCAGTGATGATTACGGTGTGGATCTGCAGTTGAAACTGACCTTCGATTTTGTTGCTGCTAACGTTGCCGTTTCACACGCGGATCGCACAATCACCACGTTGATGACATGGGATAGCAACGACCAAACAACTGACCCGATTGAAGTGACCTTAAACTTGCGCGCTCGTCAGGATGCCGCCGAGGGCGACAGTAGTGGTTACGTGGTTGGTGTCTATCTGCAAGATGTTCAAGGCAGCGACTCGCTGGACTTTGATTTCGGCAACCCAGCGATCACTAATACAAGCTGTGTTATCGGTAATTGTATTGACAGGTCCGGTGCGCCAATATCCGATGCCATTGTTCGTGCGGGTTGGGTTACCGCCCGCCCGACAGTGAATGATCAAGCAGTCGATCAATTCCGCGCAGCGGTATCTGAAACCGTCAACGGCGATTGGGACGGCACCGCTCCAGTATTGCTCTCTGACTTCTC